>NZ_JBFUCA010000411.1:0-5243 GCF_056405475.1 Polaromonas sp. P1_G4 | reverse complement strand
AGGCAAGCCGTTGCCACCATGGGCATTCAAGATCCAGTTTGCCGTTCCGAGAAGTGATATGAAGCGATTTTTTGGATTCGCCGACTTTAACTATCCAGCTTTTGAGCAATTGCTTGATGGCTGTCGATAGGCGAAGGCCCGAATCACTGAAGCTCGGCCCTTCATCCACACCACGCCCCATGTCCCAACACCTGGGGTTGAGCGCGCAAGAGTATGAGCTGCTGCTGCGCCCGCGGCGCTTCGGCATGCTGGTTTAGGCGGTTTTTTACGGTGGCGTGCCGGGTGCCCGCCCGTCACTTGCTATCAATTCTGGAGCTGATTGCCCAGATACTTGCTGGGCTATAGGCCGATTTGACTCATAAACGAGCGAAGCACAGAGCCGGGGATGGCAGAACCTGCAGCGAAACGAAAAGGCTGGCCACCCGGTCGGGTCACCGCTATTGGCAAGCCCGTCGCAACATGGGCATACTGGCCCGCCCATATACAACACCCTGTAAAAGGATTCCATGCGCCATACCACCACCGTCCTCGGCTTTTCCATCACCCTGGCTTTTGTAGCCGGGATTGCGCTGTCACCGCTGGCCCAGCACGCCCTGCCCGATGCGCATGCGCAGGCCGYGCCCCTGGCGCCGGCGATGATTGACCTCGCCGCGCTCAAGCACAGCGACATTCCCGGCACCCCCAACCCTGAAATGAACGCGAAGGGCCTGGTCATCACCGACAACGCCACCATCGGCATCCAGTCGGGCAACGTGGCCAAACACATTCACCCGAAAACCGACGAGATCCAGTACATCATCGAAGGCAGCGGCGCCATGTGGCTGGGCGGCGAGCGCAAGGAGTTCAAGCCGGGCACGCTGATCATCATTCCCAAAGGCACGGCACACGGCGGTACGCTGGTGACCAGCGGGCCCGTCAAGGCGCTGGCCATCAAGATCCCGCCTCAGCCCAGGGACGACGTGACTTTTGTGAACTGAGCGAGCGCGCCTCGGTCAGCGAGGCGATTCAGCGCGGCGTACGCGGCGCCGCTGGGCGCCGCCTTGCAGGCGGGCGCTTCCGGGCCGCAGGCGCGGGTGTCGTCGCGACCTCCGGCCTGGACTCCGGCACCAGCAGCACAACTTCCTTCAGCCCCATGCCCAGCATGCCGAGCTCTTCCGCCGCGGCACGGCTCAGGTCGATGATGCGGTCGCCGCTGTAGGGTCCGCGGTCGGTAATACGGACGTCCACGTCGCGGCCGTTGACCAGGCTGTGGACACGCACCATGGTGCCAAAAGGCAGCGTGCGGTGCGCGGCGGTGAACTCCTGCATGTCAAAGCGCTCACCGCTGGCGGTGCGCCGGCCGTTAAAGCGCGGGCCGTACCAGGAAGCCTGGCCGCGCTGGAATTCGCGGGGCACTTCGCCGGCCAGCAGCGACGGCCTGGGTGCAGCGGCAGAAGGCGGCACCTCGTCGGCCATCTCACCGATCACGGGTGATGCATCGGTGGCGGGACGTGAAGGACGCGGCGCCGGTACAGCAGCACCAGCGCCCGGCGCGGTGGAGGGCTTGTTGGATGGCGGCGTGGTGCAGGCAGCCAGCAAGGCCAGCAGCACCGCAGCGCTGAGGGTGGCGGCAGACCGGCGGGCCCCCTGCTGCATGGATKGCGGCCTCAGGCTCGCTGCAGTCGCCCGATGATTTCGGTCGTCGCTGCCGCCTGGTTCATCGTGTAGAAATGGATTCCGGGCACACCGGCTGCGTAGAGCTGCTCGCACAAACCGCTGATCACATCAAGGCCGAAGCTCTTGATGGACGCGGTGTCGTCACCAAAGCCCTGCAGGCGCAGGCGGATCCAGCGCGGAATCTCGGCGCCGCAGGCATCGGAAAAACGCATGAGCTGCGTGGAGCTGGTGATGGGCATGATGCCGGGCACGATGGGCACGTCCACACCCAGGGCCTGCGCGTCGTCGACAAAACGGTAGTAGGCGTCGGCGTTGAAGAAATATTGGGTGATCGCCGAGTTGGCGCCGGCCTTGACCTTTTGCACAAAGGCCTGCAGGTCGGCATCGGCCGATCTGGCCTGGGGATGGATTTCCGGGTAGGCGGCCACTTCGATATGGAAAGTGTCACCGGTTTCGGCGCGGATGAAGGCCACCAGGTCGCTGGCGTAATGGAACTCGYCGCCCGCGCCGTAGCCGCTGGGCAGGTCGCCGCGCAGGGCGACCAGGCGTTTCACGCCCATGATCTGCAAGGTGGTGAGTTGCTGGCGCACGGTGGCCTTGGTGGCGCCCACGCATGAGAAATGGCAGGCCGCCGCCACGCCTTCGGCCAGGATTTCGTTCACCGTGCCGAAAGTGCCGTCTTGCGTGGAACCGCCCGCGCCAAACGTCACCGAGCAGAACTCGGGCTTGTGCGCATACAGCGCCTGGCGCGCCACACGCAGCTTCTCGGCGCCTTCGGGTGTCTTGGGCGGGAAAAATTCAAAACTGAGGGGAAGGTTCAGGCTCATCGCGGATCTCACTCGTCGTTATTTGTCGTATCGGTTTTGTTGTCACGCCGTTTGCCACGCGCAGGGCCGGGCTGGCCGGCATGCGCAAGTTCGGAGTCTTCGTGCGGCGCGCGGGAGGCGCGCATTTCGCTGCGTGGCACGCGCTTGGCAACCTTGCGCTGCGGTGCGGCCGGCAACGGCTGGTCTTCGCCTGCCACGTCCTGGCCCTTGACGGCCTGGATAAAAAATTCGCGGTTGCCGTCACCGCCTTCAATCGGCGACGCCAGCCAGGCTTTCACTTCCAGCCCCAGCGTTGCGCAGGCATCGCGCAGGCGCTTTTCGACAAACTCGAAATGCGCCGGGTCGCGCACGATGCCGCCCTTGCCGATCTGGCCGGGCTGCAATTCAAACTGCGGCTTGACCAGCATGAGCAGATCACCGCCGGGTTTGAGCAGGCGAACCACCGCAGGCAACACCAGCGTGAGCGAGATGAAGGACAAATCACCGGTCAGGAAGTCGAAGTTGGCTTCTGCGGCTGGGCCCGCTTCATCCAGGTCAGCGTCATCCTCATCGCCATCGAAGTCATCCGGAAAATCCATGTCGCCGCTGTCGCCGGCATGGCCCGCCACCAGGTTGGCGGCGGTCATGGAACGGGCATTCAAGCCCTCGACGCAAACCACACGCGGATCTTCACGCAGGCTGGCGTGCAGCTGGCCGTGGCCCACATCGACGCCCACCACCTGCAATGCGCCATGCTGCAACAGGCAATCGGTAAAGCCGCCGGTGGACTGGCCGATGTCCAGGCAACGCAGGCCGACCACGCTGAGGCCGGTGGCCTTGAGCGCACCTTCCAGCTTGAGCCCGCCGCGCGAGATGTACTTGGCTTCGGTGGTGTCCAGCAGCTGCAGTTCGGCGCCGGGCGGAATCTCGTCGCCGTTCTTGGCGACCTTCTTCCAGGCAGCATCGGCTTCGGGACGCCACTGCACCCCCGAAGCAATCAGGCGCTGGGCCTGCGAGCGGGTGGCGGCATGGCCGTGTTCGACGAGGAATAGGTCAGCGCGCATGTAGTGTCTTCCGGTATTCCAGCAACAGACTTAAGGGCGTAGCGAGCGGCCCGAGAGCAAGGCGCGGGCGTCAGGCAACCGGAATGCACTTGAGGTGCATGAGGATTGCCTGATCGGGACCCGCAACGCCGCTATCGGGTCGCGCGCCGCAGCCGAGGTTGACCAGGCGGCCCTTGGCCAGCAGGATGATGCGCTTGCCGTCCGGGAAGATCACGTGGTCGACTTGCGGCTTGATCTCTTCCCAGGTGCACTTTTCGAGTGCGGCAACGTCGATCTCGTTGTCGAAGTGGCCGATGTTGCAGACGATGGCCTGGTCTTTCATCTTCGCCATGTGGTCGTAGGTGATGACGTTCTTGTTGCCAGTAGCGGACACAAAAATGTCGGCCTTGTCAGCGGCGTATTCCATGGTCACGACCTTGTAGCCTTCCATCGCGGCCTGCAGGGCGTTGATGGGGTCGATCTCGGTCACCCACACCTGGGCGCTCAGGGCGCGCAGGGCTTGTGCGGAGCCCTTGCCCACGTCGCCGTAACCGGCCACCAGTGCGACCTTGCCGGCCACCATCACGTCGGTGGCGCGCTTGATCGCGTCGACCAGGGATTCGCGGCAGCCATACAGGTTGTCGAACTTGCTCTTGGTGACGGAATCGTTCACGTTGATGGCGCGCAGGGCCAGCGTGCCCTTGGCCGACATTTCATTCAAACGCAGCACGCCGGTGGTGGTTTCTTCGGTCACGCCGATGATGTTTTTCAGGCGGCGGCTGTACCAGGTCGGGTCTTGCGCCAGCTTGGCCTTGATCGAGTTGAAAAGGCAGATTTCTTCTTCGCTGCCGGGCTTGGAGATCAGGCTGGCGTCTTTTTCGGCCTTGGTGCCCAGGTGCATCAGCAGCGTCGCGTCGCCGCCGTCGTCCAGGATCATGTTGGGGCCTTCTTCAGGCGTGCCCTTGGCACCGCTGAATTCGAAGATCTTGTGGGTGTAGTCCCAGTAGTCGGCCAGGGTTTCGCCCTTGATGGCGAATACCGGCGTGCCGGCGGCGGCGATCGCGGCGGCGGCGTGGTCCTGCGTCGAGAAGATGTTGCACGACGCCCAGCGCACTTCGGCGCCCAGGGCTTGCAGCGTTTCGATCAGCACGCCGGTCTGGATCGTCATGTGCAGCGATCCGGTGATGCGCGCGCCCTTGAGCGGCTGCGCCTTCGCGAATTCTTCGCGGATGGCCATCAGGCCGGGCATTTCGGTTTGTGCGATGTTCAGTTCCTTGCGGCCCCAGGCGGCAAGCGAAATATCGGCAATGGTGTAGTCGGTGGAAGGTTTCAGGACGGCGCTCATTTGGTAACTCCAAAAGTCATAGGTCAAATTGGGCAAAATAGCCACRAGCCTGTGTGTCAATCGGGGAGTTTGTTGTTAGCCTCACCCGGCTTGAAAGCACATGCGGGTGAGCGTGGTTGCAAATGAAAGTCCTGAGCCTAGACCACATGGAGTGGGTTGCAACGCTCCTCAGGAAGCCGTGATTATAACAAATCACCCCCGTCCAGGCTCACTGGCGTGTAGCCCGTTCCCCCCTCAAGGGGGCGGCGCCTGGGGCCGGCGAAGCCGGACCCTCGGCCCCCACTGGTGAAATACCCCCGCTGCATACGCCCTGAATCTTCAAGCCAGCATGAGCCGTGGAACCGGCTTTGCCGGGCCACAGGCGGGCGGCCCCCTCGGGGGGCAGCGACCCAC
>NZ_JBFUCA010000410.1:0-3972 GCF_056405475.1 Polaromonas sp. P1_G4 | reverse complement strand
CGTCACGGCCGAGCTCACCGCGCGTGAACGTGAAGTGGCCGCGCACCTGATGGACGGCATGACCTCCAAGGAAATTGGCCGCGCGCTGGTGATCAGCCACCGCACCGTCGAAATTTACCGCGCCCGCCTGATGCGCAAATACAAGGCGTCCACCACGGCCGACCTGGTACACCGGCTCATGGCCGGGTCGTGAACAGCCCATCTGCCGCACTTTAATTTGCTACGTTTTATATAGCACCTTGCGCTTTACCACAAAGGGCTGGAGGCCTTTTCCGCTTAAACCATTGATGCATGGGTGCTGGCCGGCTCCGAGGGATTGGCCTCTTCACTCGCCAGCCGGTCAAACGGCAATGCCTGCTTCACCAGAATCACCGTACAGGGCGCCGCCATGGCGACCTTGATCGGAACCGTCGCCAGCAGGCGCTGCATCTGCAGGCCATGCGTCGCAGCGCCCATCACGATCATGCTGACATGATTGCCCTGGGCATAGTGCAGCAGTGCCTGCGCAACATCTCCCGATTCGATGACATGAAAAGACACTGTCTGGCTGTTCAGGTGCAAAGGCTGCGCCCACTGGCGAAGCATGCCCAGGTAGCGCCGGTGCACGGTGGTTTCGCTCGTCTGCGTGTCGTGGCCCGGGGTTGCCGACGGATCAATCACCGTCACGCAGGCCAGCCGCGCGCGCGGTGTCGTGCCCAGCACCCGCATCACGGCGCGCCGCAATGAATACAGCGTGGCGTCGCYCACGTCCAGGCAAGGCACGGCCACCAGGATGATGGGCGCCGCATCAATTTGCCGGGAGGGCAGCGGGCTGGGCTGGTAGTCTTTGCCCGCTGCGCGCAGCCAACGCTTGAAATGCACCCAAAATCCCGTGGGGTGCAGGCGCTGGCCCAGCCCGGTCACGGCGATCTGCGCTGGGTCAGAGAGATCCAGCGCCAGGTGTGCAGCCGACGCATAACGCCGGTCGGCCTCGTTCTGCAGGCAGTGCAGGATCACTTCCTGCAGCCATTCGGGCAAGTCTGGCCGCAGCGCGCGCGGCGGCACCGGATCCATCCACAGTCGCTGCCGCAGGCCGCCGCGGGTCTGCGGGTTGCCAAAAGGCAGCGCCCGTGTGGCCAGTTCGTACAACATCACGCCGATGGCAAAGATGTCGCTGCGCGGATCGCCCCGCACGCCCACCACCTGTTCGGGCGCCATCCAGGTCGGGGAGCCGACGGCGGGACGCAGCTCTTCAGCCAGCAGGTCCGGGTAATGCGCGTGGCAAGACAACCCGAAGTCGAGCAGCACGGCACTGCCATCGGGGCGTATCAGCACGTTCGCCGGTTTCAGGTCCAGGTGGCAGGCATCCTGCAGATGCAGGCTGTGTACCGCCTGGGCCACTGCCACACCCAGCCGGGCAATTTCTTCGGCAGGCAGCGGCGCTGCAGCCTCGTCCAGCAGTTGTTGCAGAGTGCGGCCGGAGACGTATTCCATCACCAGGTAAGGCAGCTTTTCGAGGTCTCCCGCTGCCACCAGGCGCGGCACATGCGGCCCGGTCAGCACGGAAAGCAACTGCAGCTCGACCTCAAAGCCCACGATGTTTTCCGCGCCGTCGCCGGGCGTCATGCGCGGCACCTTCATCACCAGCGGAAAAGGCACGGCGTGCGTTGTGTCGGCATACCCCACCTGGTAGATGTGCGCCATGCCACCGGCATGCAGGCATTCGCCAACCACAAATCCATCTACCACGGTGCCGGGTGCCATCAACCTCACAGGCCCGCCTCCAGCCGCTGCGCAAAGTATGCGGGCAGGCCGGCTGCGCGCACATCGGCTGCGGCAGCCAGGTGGTCATAAGCCACGCGGTGGAAAGTCAGCTCGGCCAGCTCCGGGTCAAACAGTGCATACATGGCTTTGGTATTGCCGTCGCGCGGCTGGCCCACCGAACCCACGGTGGCGAGCCAGTAACGGTGCGCCGGCACCGGAATGAGCACGCCCGGGGTAGGCTGAAAGCGCATCAGCCCCTGCCCCGCACCGTGGAAATACAGCGTCTGCTGGTGCACGTGACCGCAAAACACATAGCGCACGTCCGGATCGAGCGATGCGGCGTCAAGGCTGGCTTCGGCGCGGCGTTCATTGTCCACATAGTGCCAGCGCCCCGGCGAGTCGGCACTGGCGTGTACCAGCAGCGCGGTGCCAATGGTGGCCGTCAGTGGCAGTCTCTCGAGGAAATCCAGGGCATCCTTGTCCAGCCGTTCGTGCGTCCAGGCGGCGCCGCTCTGGTCAACCGATCGGGCCTGTGCGGGCGGCGTCACCGTGTGCTGGTCATGGTTGCCCCTGAGCACGACGGCGCCCTCCCCAGCCAGGTCGCGAATCCGTTGCACCACCTCGGCCGGCTGCGCGCCATAGCCCACCAGGTCTCCCAGTATGGCCAGTCGGCCGGCGCCCTGCTCTGCAGCGTGGGCAAGGCAGGCCTCCAGCGCACGCAGGTTGGCATGCACATCGGACAGCAGGGCTATTTTCATAAGGTGAGGCGCAGTTTTATTTCACAGCAGGCAATCCCAGGCAGCTGATGTCCTGTCATTCGGGAGCAGGACAGTACAGTTTGCCGTAAAAGGAAGAGGCCGTGGCTGTTTTTATCCGCGTCAACGCAACTGCCATGCGCCAATGTCCAAGATGGCGGCCATCAGCATGCTACCAAATTAATAGCTGCTTGCGCTCGCCCTGACTGGGCTGCAGGCCACAATCACCTTTATCATCGCCTGCTTTATCGCCGTTGATCCCATCATGCATATCCGCCCTTACCAGGACTCAGACCTCGCCGCAGTCGCCCAGCTGTTCACCGATGCGGTTCATGGCCTGGCGGGAAGCCATTACGACGCCGTGCAGCGCGAGGCCTGGGCGCCTCACCCACCCGATCCGGGCCTATGGAAAACGCGGCTCGGGCCATTACAAATCTTGCTGGCGCAAGACGCGGAAGGCGGCGGTCTGCTGGGCTTTATTGGCTATGAAAAAAATGGCCATATCGACCTCCTGTTTACGTCGCCCGCTGCCGCGCGCCGCGGTGTGGCTTCACAGCTTTACGGCCATGCCGAAACTGCGCTGCGCGGTCTCGGCATCGTGGAGTTTTTTACGGAGGCCAGCCTGGTGAGCCGGCCATTTTTCGAGCGCCAGGGATTCGCGGTGAGGGAAGAGCAATGCGTTGAACGGCGCGGGGCCATGCTCCGCCGCTTTGCGATGACCAAGACCGTCCCCCTGGGCAACCAGGGTTAGTCAACGGTTCAGATGGCGTCCGGCTCGTGCCGGATGGTCTCACGCGTGCGGTGGTGGTCGCGCAATTTTCCCAGCGTGTGGTCAAGCACCCGCTTGAGCTTGTCGCTTGCGCCGCGAAAGGCTTCGTCCTGGCTGGGCGCGTGGTGGTTGACGGCCAGTGGTTCATGGTGCGCCAGCCGCGCTTCCATCACGCAGCGTTTTTGGTCCGGGCTGATTTTGTCGCTGTTTTCATCGCTCATATGAACCTCAATGCGCGTGATGTCGCCCTTGAAGCGACTAAGTGAGCTGTTGAGTTCGGTGCTGGCCCAGCGCTCGAACGATTCGCCGGTGTGCATGGTGTGATTGGAATTGACTTGGACTTGCATGGGTATTGTTTTCCTTTCAGGACGGTTACAGCGAAGAGGCCTGCCGGCCGGGCTGTCTTGCGGTTGCCGGGGGGCAACTGGAAAATTCATTGTGCGCCCTGCACGGCTGCGAGCCTGTAGTCCTGATCCCCACCCTGAAGTAAGGGTGGTTTTCCACACCGCACACGGACATACGGTTTCCTCATGGGGTGAGTGCCTCACCGGGCTTCGGAAAGCGCCAGGCAGCGTGCGCCGATAAATTCCCTGAGCAGGCGCAGGCCGGGCGTCAGTTGCCGCCGTCCCGGTAACACCATGTACAGCGGTACAGCCTCGGTTTGCCATTCTGTGCACAGGGCGACCAGCCGCCCCGCAGCCAGGT
>NZ_JBFUCA010000409.1:0-3973 GCF_056405475.1 Polaromonas sp. P1_G4 | reverse complement strand
TGACCGCAGTGCACGCACAGCCGTAAATGCATCCAGGTGTCGCCCATTTTCAGGCACTCTTCACAACCTTTGGCATTGGGTGCGAGGACTTCGGAGGGGACGTGGCTGCAGGGTTTGATACGCATAAAAAACTCCCATCAGACGGCCACAGCCGCGCTCTCCATCGCCGCCAGGTGCTGGTGGATCATGGCCACAACTGCAGCGCCCTCGCCTATTGCACCGCCCACGCGCTTGACAGAGCCGCTGCGCACATCGCCAATGGCAAAAAGGCCCGGAATATTCGTTTCCAGCGGAGCGGGTTTGTAGTCGGAGTGCTTGCAGGTAACAGCCTCCCCGGTGCGGACAAAACCGTGTGCATCAATGGCTGCGCCACAACTTGTCAGCCAGCTGGTTTCCGGATCGGCGCCGACAAACAGGAACACGTTGCGCACATCCGCCGCGTGTTCGGTGCCGCTCTTGCGGTTGCGCCAGGTCACACCGGAAAGGCCTGTGCCGCCATTGCCGTCGCCATCATCATCATCGCCGTGCAGCTTCACCACCTCGGTATGCGGCAGCAGCTCGATGTTGGGTGCGGCTTCAATGCGGTCTATGAGGTAGCGCGACATGCTGGCGGCCAGGCTGGGGCCGCGCACCAGCATGTTGACCTTGGCCGCATGCTGCGACAAAAACACCGCCGCCTGCCCGGCCGAATTGCCACCGCCCACCAGCACCACGTCGGTCTGGCTGCACATCTTTGCTTCCAGCGCAGAAGCCCAATACCAGACACCGCGGCCTTCAAATTTTTCAAGGCGCGGTACCTCGGGGCGGCGGTAGCGGGCGCCACTGGCCACCACCACGGTCTTGGCGCGCAGCGTGCGGCCGTCGGTCAGATTCACCTGCAGCTCGCCCTTGATGGCCTTGTGGGCGCAGTCCAGCGATTGAGCCTGCGCGGGGATCAGCATTTCCACACCAAACTTTTGTGCCTGCACATACGCACGGCCGGCCAGCGCCTGGCCCGAGATGCCGGTAGGGAAACCCAGGTAGTTTTCAATGCGCGCACTGGCGCCGGCCTGCCCGCCGTAAGCACGGCAGTCGAGCACCAGCACATGCAGGCCTTCCGATGCGGCATATACCGCCGTGGCCAGCCCGGCGGGCCCGGCGCCCACCACGATCACGTCAAACAGCTCGTCGTGTTCTTCCGTGTCGACCATGCCGATGCAGCGCGCCAGCTGGTTTTCGTCGGGGTTCACCAGCACCGAGCCATCCGGGCACACCGCCAGCACATCACCGGCGGCCACGCCGTATTGCTCCATCAACGCGGCGGCGCCCGCGTCCTGGGCGATGTCCACCACATGGTTGGGCTCGCCGTTGCGGTTCAAAAAGCTTTGCAGACGCACCACACCGGCCGAGTTGGGCTGGCCGATCAGCACCGGGCCGCTGGCGCCGGCTTCGATCAAGGCCACGCGCCGCAAGATCAGCGCGCGCACCAGCCGCTCGCCCAGGTCGGCTTCGGCAATGATGAGCGCGCGCAGCTGGCCGGGCGGCACCAGCAGGGCTTCGACATCTTCTTCGGCATGGCCGTCCACCAGCGCGTTCTGGCCCGACAGCTGGCCAACTTCCGCCAGAAACTGGCCCGGCCCCTGGTTGACGATGGGCACCACGTGGCCGAGGCCGTCGCGCTGGGTGATGGTGACCGAACCCTTGAGCATCACAAACATGCCGGGGCCGGGCTCACCGGCGGCAAACAGCCTCTCGCCTTTCTTGAACTGCAACACCTTGCCGAAGCGCTGGATGCGTGCAATTTCAGCGGCGCTGAGCACCGGAAACATCTGGTGGTGCCGGCTGGTGTCGGCAGCCAGCGGGGATTGGGCTGGGGTGTGGGTTGCGTTGTCGGCCATCAAAATACTCCGTTAAGCCTGTTGCCTGCGGCTTGTGCGCGCGGGCTTTGGCATCAGTCAGACGATGCCATTAAACGACGAATTGGATGTCGAATCCTCCTGCAGCAGTCGGGATTTCGGCGCAAGAGAACAAATCCGACCATCTTGGGCTAGCAGGCCTGTACGCTCATGGCTGCACCCCTCGCTTATCAACGAACACCATGCCCCTTCCCCCAGACTCCGGCCTTCCGCCCGACGCAGCGCCTGCCAGGCGGCTGCGCTGGGGCCGCTGGGTATGGCTGGCCGCATGGAGCGGCCTGCTCACGGCGGCGTACGGGGTTTACAGCGGCGCCCTGCAGATTCCCACGCACGTCAACCCGTGGGCGCCACTGGAAGTGACGGCGCCACCCAACATGCTGACCTTTTACAAACTGTCACGCGCCCGCAACGACCCGGCGCGCTGCCTGGCCGCGCTGGCAACCACCGGCATGCAGTACGACGAATTGCCCGACCGCAGCACGGGCGACGGCTGCGGGTTCAGCAATGCGGTGCGGCTGCGTACGGCGCCGGTACGCATAGGCGCGGCCCTGCCGCTCAGTTGCCCCATGGCGCTGTCGTTCTTCATGTGGGAAAGAAATGCGCTGCAGCCGGCGGCGCAGCTGCATTTTGGCCAGCGCGTGGCGGGCATTGACCACCTGGGCAGCTATGCCTGCCGCAACATCAACAGCGGCGAAGGTGCGCCGCCCAATGCACCGGCCCGTTCCCGCAGCCGCCATGCCACTGCCAATGCGCTGGACATTTCTGCCTTCACGCTGGCGGGCGGCAAGCGTGTCACGGTGCTGAAACACTGGCCTGACGAAGACGACACCACACCGCCGGGGCCCGAGGCACTGCTGCTGCGCGACGCCCACAAAGGGGCCTGCAAATACTTCAAGGGTGTGCTGGGCCCCGACTACAACGCCGCGCACAAGGACCACTTCCACCTGGAGACCGGCGGCTACAGCATGTGCAAGTGAGTCAGCTCAAGGAATTCTCAAGCAAAAAGGCCTGAAACCCAATAGCCTATTGCGCAAACAGCTATGCTTTTAATAGCATCCGGCCACATGGAAGCCAGAGGTCACCAGCCGTGCAGGCGGCTCCAGGTTGCCAGTTCACCGTTTTCAGCCAGCGCGTGATATTCCGGATACTGCGCGCCGGTAGCGCAGGCGTGGTTGGGCAAGATGCGCAGCTGTGTGCCGATGGGAAAGCGCGCGGCAATGTCGGTGTCGGGTGCGCCCTCGCGCGACAGGATGCCGTGCTCCTGGTTGGCGCCGCTGAGGACATAGCCCGGCAATACCGTGCCATCCGTACGGCACACCTGGCCGTAGCCGAAGTCATGCTGCTGCTTTTGCGTACCGCGGTCTCGGCTCATGGCCATCCAGCCTGCGTCCACAATTGCCCAGCCTTTGTCGGGCTGGTGGCCGATCACGGTGGTCAGCACGCTGAGCGCGATGTCGTCTGCCCCGCACACGCCGATGTTGTGCATCACCAGGTCGAAAAACACATACACGCCGGCGCGCACTTCCGTGACGCCCTTGAGCTGCGCGGCTGACAGCGCCGTCGGTGTGGAGCCCACGCTGACAAYAGCGCACGGAAAGCCCGCAGAGCGCACGCGTTCGGCAGCTTCCACACAGGCAGCGCGCTCCTGCTCGGCCATGGCCACCAGCGCTTCGGGGGTGTTGAGGTCGTAGCTGGAGCCGGCATGCGTCATCACGCCGCCCAGGTGCATGCCGCCTTCGTGCAGCGTGCGGGCAACGTCCACCAAGGCGGCCTCACCGGGCTTGATGCCGGAGCGGTGCCCGTCGCTGTCGATTTCTATCCAGACTTCAAACTTTTCACCGTGTTCGCGGCCGAAGGCGGCAATGGCGGCAGCTGACGCCACGCTGTCGGTGATGATTTTCAGATCGCAGCCCTGGCGCCGCAGGGCCAGCGCCTGCGGCAGCTTGGTGGCGACCATGCCCACTGCGTAGAGGATGTCGGTGAAACCGTCGGCATAAAACTGCGCGGCTTCCTTGAGCGTAGACACGGTAATGCCCTGCGCACCCGCGGCTACCTGCGCACGCGCGACGGGTGTGCAT
>NZ_JBFUCA010000408.1:0-3987 GCF_056405475.1 Polaromonas sp. P1_G4 | reverse complement strand
GGCAAGAACTGCCTGGTAGGCGCGGGCTCCGTGGTCACCGAAGGCAAGGAATTCCCGGACGGCTCCCTGATCATCGGCAGCCCCGCCAAGGCGGTGAGGCAGCTTTCCCCCGAGCAGATCGAGGGTTTAAAAATGATCGCGAAGCACTATATAGAGAATGCCCAGCGCTACAAGGCCGGACTCAAGAAAATCGCCTGAACACCCAATGACCAAACCACCAAATACATGCAGAGCGTTAACGTCAGGGCTCCCCTTCAAGCAGGGGCCGCGGAACCGGCTTCGCCGGGCCGCAGGCGCAGCGGCCCCCTCGGGGGGCAGGGAGCTACACGAAGTGAGCGACCGTGGGGGCCTGTTTAATGTCTGAGTTGCATAAATTCATCTTTGAAGGCCTGCCGGTTCGCGGCATGCTGGTCCGCCTGACCGATTCCTGGCAGGAAATCCTCAAACGCAGACAGGCGGCCGGCGGCTACCCGGCCGAGGTCATGCAGCTGCTGGGAGAAATGACCGCCGCAGGTGCGCTGATGCAGAGCAACATCAAGTTCAACGGTGCGCTGATTCTTCAAATCTTCGGCGACGGCCCGGTCAAGCTGGCCGTGGCCGAAGTGCAGCCCGACCTGAGCTTGCGCGCCACCGCCACGGTGACGGGTACGGTCGATGCGGGCAGCTCACTGAGCCAGCTGGTCAACGTAAGCAATCAGGGCCGCTGCGCGATCACGCTGGACCCCAAGGACAAGCTGCCGGGGCAGCAGGCCTACCAGGGTGTGGTGCCGCTTTTTGGCGACCAGCGCGAGAAGATTGAGAACCTGGCGGAAGTGCTTGAGCATTACATGCTGCAAAGTGAGCAGCTCGACACCAAGCTGATTCTTGCAGCCGACGGCAAGGTGGCTACCGGTCTGCTGATCCAGCGGCTGCCGGTCAAAGGCCAGGGGAACCTTGAAGGCCAGATCGACCGGGACGCCAATGAAGACCAGATCGGCGTCAATGAAGACTACAAACGCATTGCCATGCTGGCCGGCACGCTCAAACGCGAAGAGCTTTTAACCCTCGATGCCGACACGATCCTGCGCCGCCTTTTCTGGGAAGAGCAGGTTACCCGGTTTGAACCCGCCACCCCCAGTTTTGCCTGCAGCTGTTCGCGCGACCGTGTGGGCAACATGCTGCGCAGCCTTGGTACAGACGAAATCGAAAGCATCATTTCCGAACGCGGCAAGGTCGCGGTCGGGTGCGAATTTTGCGGCGCACAGTATGAGTTTGACCCGGTGGATGCGGCGCAGCTTTTCACCAGCCAGACCAACCAGCAGCCACCCACGTCCACCGTGCAATAGTTTCGTGGGCCGCGCTGCGGCAGGGCAATGCCTCAAGCGGTTGCTGCAGCGCGCTCCGCCAGCAGGTCGCTGAGCAGGCGGTGCTCACAAGCAGGATCGCTGCACTTTTCGCAGACCCACACCCAGGCCTTCTTGCTTTTTTGGGGGCTTGGTATTGCACCGGGCGTGCTTCGGGTGAAAGCTGGAGCACGGGGCCGCAGGCTTTGCGCGGCCTCCAGCGCCCGGGTAAGGCGCTGCTCCGCGGTCCCGTACATGACGCGATAGGGAATGCCCGCTTGCGACAGGGCTGCACGAATCGATTGGTCGGCGTTGTGTTGAAGGTGCCGGCATTCATCGGCCGTTTTGGCCGCTTGCAATGGCGCTTCTTCCAGTCCCATGAGCAGCGTCAGCCCAAAGCTGGGGAGGTCGGCAGGAAGGGGGGCGGCATCAGTCACGGCTACGGTGGCTTCGTGCCCCGAGATTTTCAGGGCGTTGTCCAGCGCAGCGGCAAGCTGTCTCTTTCCGGTAAGTGGAGCGCCGGTAACGGCAATTTTCAACACGGGCACTTTCGCAGGATGGATGCCAGGGCTTACTTGGTCACCTGCACGAAGATTTCATTCGGCTTGACCATGCCGAGTTCGATCCGGGCTTTTTCTTCGACCATTTCGAGGCCTTCCTTGAGGTCCCGGACTTCTGCAGCGAGCTGGTCATTGGCGGCCTGTGCCTGGGTGTTTTTGGCGAGTTGTTCGGTCAGCCGGTGCTGCATGTCGCGCACGCTGGGAATGCTGCCCCGGCCAATCCAGAGTTGCGCGTGGAATATGGCCAGGAGCGCAATCAGGATGGCGGGAACGAGCCGGTTTCCCATGCCTATGCTTGAGCGTGATGATTAAAGGGCAGGGTTTTTTCGCCGGGCCGCACCAAGAAAAAACGCACCCCCCCGGGGGGCAGCGAAGTACGCGAAGCGACGAGCGTGGGGGCCATTTACCGGAGGTTATAGAAGGCCGCGCGGCCCGGGTAGGTGGCGATGTCACCCAGGTCTTCTTCGATGCGCAGCAACTGGTTGTATTTCGCCATGCGGTCCGAGCGCGAGAGCGAGCCCGTCTTGATCTGGCCGGCATTGGTGCCCACGGCGATGTCGGCAATCGTGGAGTCTTCGGTTTCGCCCGAGCGATGGCTGATGACGGCGGTGTAGCCGGCGCGCTTGGCCATCTCGATGGCGGCAAAGGTTTCGGTCAGGGTGCCGATCTGGTTGATCTTGATCAGGATGGAGTTGGCAATCTGCTTGTCGATGCCTTCTTTGAGGATCTTGGTGTTGGTGACGAACAGGTCGTCGCCGACCAGCTGCACCTTTTTGCCCAGACGCTCGGTCAGGGTCTTCCAGCCGTCCCAGTCGCCTTCGGCCATGCCGTCTTCGATGCTGATGATGGGGTATTTGTCGACCCAGGTGGCCAGGATGTTGGTCCACTCGGTGGCATCCAGGCTCAGGCCTTCCGCGCCCAGGACGTATTTGCCGTCCTTGTAAAACTCCGATGCTGCGCAATCGAGGCCCAGGGCGATTTGTTCACCGGCCACATAACCGGCGGCGTCGATGGCTTCCAGGATCATCTGGATCGCAGCTTCATGGTTGGCCACATTGGGGGCAAAGCCGCCTTCGTCGCCGACGGCCACGCTCATGCCCTTGTCGTGCAGAATTTTCTTGAGGGCATGAAACACTTCAGCACCGTAACGCACGGCTTCGCGAAAGCTGGGCGCGCCGACAGGAATGATCATCAGCTCCTGCAGGTCCAGGTTGTTGTTGGCATGCGCGCCACCATTCACCACGTTCATCATGGGAACAGGCATTTGCATGGCGCCGCTGCCACCGAAATAACGATACAGGGGCAGGCCGGCTTCTTCAGCCGCTGCGCGTGCCACGGCCATGCTGACAGCCAGCGTGGCGTTGGCGCCCAGGCGCGATTTGTTGTCGGTGCCGTCCAGGTCAATCAGTGTGCGGTCCAGGAAGGCCTGTTCGCTGGCGTCCAGGCCCAGCACGGCTTCGGAGATTTCGGTGTTGATGTGTTCGACGGCCTTGAGCACGCCCTTGCCGAGGTAGCGCGACTTGTCGCCGTCGCGCAGCTCAATGGCTTCACGCGAACCGGTGGACGCGCCCGAAGGCACTGCAGCACGGCCCATGACGCCGGACTCCAGCAGCACGTCGCACTCAACGGTAGGGTTGCCACGGCTGTCGAGAATTTCGCGGCCGACGATATCAACAATTGCGCTCATTAGGTTCCTTTTTTTGTAGAGAGGGGATCAGACCGGGGCGGCAACGCCTTCGACCAGGACCATATTGAAAAACTCGGTGGCGCCAGCACGCTTGGCACGTGCGGCGCGGTACATTTCGTCGTCATAAAAGGCCTTGGCCTTCTCGTAGCTGGGAAAGCGCAGCATGGCGACGCGTGCAGGTTGCCAGGTGCCTTCCAGCGCCTCAAACTTACCACCGCGTACCAGGTATTCACCCCCAGCGGCTGCAACTGCGGCGGGCGCGGCCGCCATGTACTGCTTGGACGGCTCGGGGTCGGTGATCTTCATGTCGACAATGATGTAGGCGAAAGTCATGGCTTGTGTAGGCTTGCGGGATGGATCGCTGGCTCACGCGCTGAAGTTGTTTTCGAGGAAGCCGTTTTTCTAGGTGACACGATCC
>NZ_JBFUCA010000407.1:0-3990 GCF_056405475.1 Polaromonas sp. P1_G4 | reverse complement strand
GCCATTGCCTGAGTCGAGTACGGCTTCACCGGGCGACCAGCGGAGCACCCCCAGCACGCTGCCCAAAGGACTGATCAGCGAGAGTTCGCCGCGCTCGGGTTGGCCCTTGAGCTCGAAGCTGGCCGAAAAGGACTGCACGGGTTCGCTTTGGACCTGCAGGCTGATACGGCCTGTCCGAAGCTCATTTTTTGAGACATTTGTGCCGGAAAGCCTTTGCGGTTGAGCGCAACCAGCTATCAAAAAAGGAGCAATAGCGCAGGCGCATACCAGGCCCAGACGGATCAGGTGGACACGCAGTGCAGGCGGCAGGACGCGAATTCCCGTCACAGCTTCACGCGCAGGCGCTTGAGCGTCTCGAGCAGGGTCTCGTTTTCGGGACTCAGCAGCCGGCCTTCTTTCCAGATGGCCACGGCGCGGTCACGCTGGCCTGTGGTCCAGAGTACTTCGCCGAAGTGGGCCGCGATTTCGGCGTCGGGTTTGGCTTTGTAAGCGGCTTCAAAGATCTTGATGGCTTCCGAGGTGTTGCCCATTCGGAATTCGACCCAGCCCAGGCTGTCCTTGATGAATGGATCGGCGGGCGCATATTCGAGCGCTTTGCGAATCAGATCACGCGCTTCCGGCAGGCGCACGCTGCGATCCGCAAATGAATAGCCCAGGGCGTTGTAAGCGTGGTGGTAGTCGGGCTTGAGCTGGATGGCGCGCCGCAGCAGACGTTCCATTTCATCCATCGAACCCAGCTTTTCAGCCATCATGGCCTGGTCGTACAGCAGTTCGGTTTCGTCGGGGTTTTTTGCCAGGGCTTGCGCCAGCACATCATGGGCCAGCTGGTACTGCTTGAACTCACGGAGCAGGCCTACTTCTGCGTTCAATTTCAGCCTTGCGTCCGCAGCGTTGCGTTCGGGGAGCTTGCGGATCAGCTGGCGTCCTTCTTCCAGTTTGCCCTGGCTGGCAAGGATGGAGGCGCGCCGGGTTTGGGCCTGGGTCAGGTCAGCGGAATCTTCAATCCTGGCCAGCCAGCCTTCTGCCGCCGCATAGTCCTTGCGTTTTTCGGCCAGTTGGGACAACGAGAGGTAGGCCTGGGCCAGGCCGCGGTTGCGCTCGCCCTCGGCGGTCTGCTGCTGGGCCAGGGTGACGTAGCGCTCCAGCGAGGTTTGTGCCTGTGCCAGCTGGTTGTCCTGCAATTGCAGGGAGCCCAGCACCAGCCAGCCTTCGGGAAGCTCGGGTTTTTCGCGGGTCACCACTTGCAGCTGGGCGGCGGCTTCGGCGTAGCGCTGGGCATCCAGCAGCGCGCGCGCATAGGCCATCCGCACTTCAGGCAGGGCTTTGGCGTTGCCTTCAAAGTATTTGCGGACCAGATTTTCTGCTTCAGGCTGTTTCGGGTCCATCAGTTCCAGCCCGACCAGGGCCGGGCCTTCGGAGAGCGGGCCTGCAGCCTGCGCGCGCCTGGCTGCCGCAAGCGCGCCGTTGCTGTCGCCGGAGGCCAGCCGCATGCGCCCCACCGTGGTCCAGGCGGCGCTGGCGGTGGCGGGGCTGTTCAGGTAGGTGGCCAACGCTTCTTCGGCCACCGTGCTGGCCAGCTTTTTGTCGGGCACACGCGCGTAAATCCGGGGTACCGCAGTCAATGCCGCAGCGCGTTCCATTTCCGGAGCAAGCCGGATTTCGGTTTGCAGCGGTTCGGTCGTGTCGGCAATTCGGTTCAATGCCACCAGGATCTGCAGGACATAACGGTTTGCCTCGCGCGAGGCGGGCTGCTCTGCCTTCCAGGCCTGGGCTGCCTGCAGTGCGGCATCGCCAGAGCGCGACTGCAGTGCGATGTCCGTAGCGCGCTGGTAGAGCTGCGCATCGCCGGTTTTGCGGGCGGCGTCCAGCATGAGCGCAAATCCTGCGGCGGGCTCGCCTTCCTGCAGGGTCATTTCACCCACCAGCAGCTGGTAAAAAAGGGCACCATCCAGCTGCGATGATGGAGTCGCTTCCTGTGCGGCCTTGGCCTCGACAAGCGTTGAGGGCGCAGCCAGGAGCGGTTCTTCGGTCTGCGCCAGGACCAGGGGAACAGCCAGCCACAGGCCGCTGATGGCAAGGCCAATTTTTTTCTTCATCGAACCATGATAATTGAAGCTTCCCGGCTGCGCTGCCGCTTTACGCCGCGGCCCTGATCTTCGGCTGGCCCACCGCTGTCTTCTTGCGCCATGCAGTAGCGCCCTTATTTACAAAACCATGCCTGAGCTGCCAGAAGTTGAAGTCACCCGGTTGAGCTTTGCGGACCGTATCGCCGGCGCCGTCATTGAGCGCGTCCAGATGGGCAAGCCCCTGCGCTGGCCGCTGGGCTGCGCGCCCCACAAGCTTGCCGGCCAGAAGGTGCTGGCGGTTCGCCGCCGCGGCAAGTACCTTTTGGTGGATCTGAGCAACGGGCTGCTGCTGATCCACCTCGGAATGTCCGGTAGCGTGGCTTTCGGCGACGGTTTCCCCGCCTTGGGCAAGCACGACCACTTTGAAATGGCCACCAGCCGGGGCACTTTGCGTCTGAACGACCCGCGCCGGTTTGGGGCTGTGGTGTATGCCAGCGATGAAGGCGCGCCTGCCGCCCAAAAGCTGCTTGGCCGGCTCGGCGTCGAGCCGCTGACGGACGCTTTTGACTCGGAAAGCTTTCACCGGGCGCTAAAACTGCGGCAAACGGCGATCAAGCAGGTATTGCTGGGCGGGGAGGCCGTGGTTGGTGTCGGCAATATTTATGCGTCGGAAGCCCTGTTCCTGGCCGGAATCCGGCCGACCACCCGGGCAAACCGGATCAGCAAGCCCCGCGCGGCCTTGCTTCACGGGGCGATCCGCCAGGTACTGGCCCAAGCTGTTACAAAGGGGGGGAGCACCCTGAGGGACTTTTCGAATGCACAGGGTGAATCGGGCTATTTCCAGCTGGAAGCCATGGTTTATGACCGCGCCGGCTTGCCCTGCCGGGTGTGCGCAGCACCCGTGAAGACCCTCCGGCAGGGGCAAAGGTCCACTTTTTACTGTGCGAATTGCCAGAAACCTTGAGTCCGTAGACGCGCCAATGGTTCTTTCGGGTTTGCGATGCTATATTGACCGACACACTTTACGGTAGACCGATGTCTTTTAACGAACAATTTGACCAGCACGGCACGTGGCGGCGCGAATTCGCGTTGCGCCTGAAACTGCTTGCAGAGTGGATGAAGGACCATGACCTGCTGGATGCAGCGGTTGAGGAGCGCCTGCAGCGGCTCGAGTCACAGGTACGTTCCGACAAGGTCATGGTCGCCTTTGTGGCCGAATTCTCGCGCGGCAAGTCCGAGCTGATCAATGCGATCTTTTTTGCCGGTTATGGCCGCCGCATCATGCCGGCAAGCGCTGGCCGCACCACCATGTGCCCGACCGAGCTGGGCTACGACGCGGATGTGCCGCCCTGCCTGCGCCTGCTTCCCATCGAGACGCGCCTGCAGAAGCAAGCCCTCATGGAGTGGCGCGCGGTACCTGAAAAATGGACACGGATCGACCTCGACGTGAATGACCCGGCGCAATTGGCGCAGGCGCTCGAAAAAGTGGCCGAAGTCCGCCATGTCACCCAGGACGAAGCCCGCTCTCTTGGTTTCTGGCATGACAGCAGCCCGGAGGACAACCCGCGTGTAGGCGCAGACGGCCTGATAGAGGTGCCCAAGTGGCGCCACGCGCTGATCAATATTGCGCACCCGCTTCTCAAACAGGGCCTGGTCATCCTGGATACGCCGGGTCTCAATGCCATTGGCGCAGAACCCGAACTGACGGTGAGCCTGATCCCCCAGGCCCATGCCGTGGTGTTCATACTGGCCGCCGATACCGGTGTCACCAAGTCCGACCTCGCCATATGGCGCGAGCATTTGATCACCGACGGTGATGGCACCGATGCACGCCTGGTGGTGCTCAACAAGATCGACACCCTTTGGGACGCGTTAAGCACGCCCGAACAAGTACAGKCACAGATCGACAAGCAGCGTGCAACAT
>NZ_JBFUCA010000406.1:0-3993 GCF_056405475.1 Polaromonas sp. P1_G4 | reverse complement strand
GTTCATGCCTGTTGCCGCCCCTGCTGGATGCAGCCACCTTCGCCAGCTGGATGAAAGTGTTGCGGTCGCTGCCCGACGCCGTACTGTGGCTGCCTTTTTGCAGCCGGGCCGCCGCCAACCTCGTGCGCGAAGCACAGGCTGCGGGCGTGGGTGTACAGCGGCTGATCTTTTCAGCCCTTGCCGCCTGGCCCGAGATACCCGCCCACCTGGGCTGTGCCGACCTGTTCCTGGACACGTTGCGCCTCAATGCCTCGCCCGGACTGGAAGAGGCGCTGCGCCAGGGCGTTCCCGCGCTCACCTGCCCCGGCAGCAGCATGGCCGCGCGCATGGGTGCAAGCATTCTGCAGGCTGCCGGCCTGCCTGAATGCATTCTGGAAAGCCCGCAGGCTTATGTTGCGGAGGCTGTGCGGCTAGGCCGCAATCCTGAGGCGTTGCAGGAGCTGAAAACCAGGCTGCACACAGCGCGGAACAAAACACCGCCCCCTCCCCTGTTTGATGCGGCTGCGCGTGTCAAGGACCGGGAAGCCGCCTGGGCCCACATGGCGGAACGCTCGCGCGCAGGCTCGCCGCCGGTGGCGTTCGACGCGAGCGCCGCACAGGCCGTCGACACCTGATTATTTGCTATCAATACAATAGCTGCCTGCGCACACCCCTATTGGCCTGCAGGCGTTTTTTCTTCTGAATTTGCGGCTTGACCCGCCAAACTGCGGCCCTACCTACTGCGTGATAGCGCAGACTTCGCCGGTCGGCGGCAAACCAAGCTGGCTCTTGGCAGCGGCGACATTGGCCATCTGTCCTGACGTCACACCATTCTTGACGGCCGTCAGCTCCGCCAGGATGGAAATCGCAATCTCGGACGGCGTCTTGCTGCCGATGTAAAGGCCGATCGGGCCGTGCAGCTTGCCTAGCTCTTCGGCCGTCATGTCGAAGTGCTCGGCCAGCCTTTCACGGCGGCGCTGGTTGTTCAGCCGTGAGCCGATGGCGCCTACATAAAACGCCTCAGAGCGCAAAGCCTCCATCAGCGCCAGGTCGTCCAGCTTGGGGTCATGCGTCAACGCAATCACCGCGCAGCGGGCGTCCAGCTTCATGGCCTGCACCACGTCGTCGGGCATGCCGGTGGCCAGCTCCACGCCTTCTACCTGCCAGCTGTCACGGTATTCCTCGCGCGGGTCGCACACCGTCACGGCGTAGTCCATGCCCTGCGCAATCTGCGCCACAAAGCGCGACAGTTGCCCGGCGCCGATGATCAGCAGTCGCCAGCGCGGGCCGTGCAAGGTCACCAGCGCGGCTTCAGACACCTGCATGCCCTGGCTGGGCTGGGCCGCGCTGAGTGTGACGGCGCCCGTGTGCAAATCAAGGCGGCGCGCCACCAGCTCACCGGCCTGCAGACGCTGCAGCAATTCATCGATGCGGCTTGCTTTTGACAAAGGTTCTATGGCCAGCTCAATGGTGCCGCCGCAAGGCAGGCCAAAGCGGCGCGCCTCGTCGGCTGAAACGCCATAAGTGACGATGGCCGGTTGCGTCTGGCTGAGGCCCTCGCGGCGGGCCCGGTCGATCATGTCGTCTTCAATGCAGCCGCCCGACACCGAACCCACCACCCGGCCGTCTTCACAGATGGCCAGCATGGAGCCTTCAGGCCGCGGGCTGGAGCCCCAGGTTTTAAGCACAGTCACCAGTTCGCAGCGCAGGCCTGCGGCCAGCCACTGCGATGAGGTCTTCAGAACTTCGAGGTCAATGTTATCCATGCGTCAAATGCTAGCAGCCCGCAGTTTTTTCTGCCTCGGCCCGGCCTCAAAGCCCTGCGGCCTCAAGCCTTCGCCAGGTTGTCATTGAGCGGCAGCGTGCGCACCCGCTTGCCGGTGGCGGCAAACACCGCGTTGGCCACCGCGGGCGCCACCAGCGCCGTGGCCGGCTCGCCAATGCCGCCCGGCTTCTCGGTGCTGGGCACCAGGGTGATGTCCATCACCGGCGACTCATGCATGCGCAGCACGGGGTAGTCGCCGAAATTGGTCTGCTGCACCCGGCCCTTGTCTAGCGTGATCTGGTTATTCAACGCGGCTGACAGGCCAAACACAATGCTCGACTGGATCTGTGCCTGCACCGTGTCGGGGTTGACCATGCGGCCCAGGTCGGCCACCACCGTCACCTTGTGCACCGTGATCTGGTTGTCCTTCACCGACACCTCGGCCACCTGCGCCATGTAGGTGTCGTAACCCTCCATTAGCGCGATGCCGCGGCTACGCCCTGCGGGCGGCGGTGTGCCCCAGCCGGACTTGTCGGCCGCCATCTTCAGCACATTGGCAAAGCGCGGCTGCTTTTCCAGCAGCGACATGCGGTAGGCATACGGGTCCTTGCCCGCCGCCAGCGCCATCTCATCGACAAAGCTTTCATTGGCAAAGGCATTGAGCGCGTGGCTCACCGAGCGCCAGTAGCCCACACGCAGCCCGCTGTCGTGGATCACTAGGTCGTACTGCGTGTTCGGGATGTCGTATGGCATCACGCCGGCTTCGGCCATGAAGGGGTCCAGCGTGTCCTTGGGCAGGCCGAAGGCGCGCTGCGTGATGGACTGCGAGGTGACCTTGAAATTGAGCGCCACCGGCTTGCCGTCGGCTCCCAACCCGGCCGAAAGCTGGTTGACGGCCATGGGCCGGTAGAAGTCGTGCGTGGTGTCGTCCTCGCGKCTCCAGAGCAGCTTGACGGGCTTGCCCACGGCTTTGGAGATTTGCGCCGCCTGTACGATGAAGTCCAGCTCCAGCCGCCGGCCAAAGCCGCCGCCCAGGAAGGTGGTTTTCAGCGTGATGTCTTCGGGCTTGATACCCAGGGCCGCCGCCACGCTGCCTTCAGCCCCCTGCTGGAACTGCGTGGGGCCGATCAGCAGGATCTTGCCGTTCTTGTAGTCGGCCGTGAAGTTCATCGGCTCCAGCGTGGCGTGCGCCAGCAACGGCGACACGTACTCGGCTTTCAAGGTCTTGGCCGCACCCTTCATCGCGCCGGCGGTATCGCCCTTGGGCGCGATGATGGGTATCACCTTGCCGCTGTCGGCCGCCTTGCGAATGCCGTCCAGCATGCTCGCGTTGCTGATGGCCGCGACCGGGCCTTCGTCCCATTGCACCGTCAATGCCTGGCGCGCCTTGTACGCATGCCAGTAGCTGTCGGCCACCACGGCCACGCCATCGGGAATCTGCACCACGTCGATCACGCCCGGCATGGCCTTGGCCCTGGCCGCGTCAAAGCTGGTGACCTTGCCGCCGATCACCGGACATTGCTGCAGGCTGGCGTAGACCATGCCGGGTAGCTTCACGTCAATGCCGAATTCGGCTGTGCCGTTGACCTTCATCGGTGTGTCCAGCCGCTTGGTGGGTTTACCGACCACAGTGAAATCTTTCGGGTCTTTCAGCACCACTTTTTCCGGCACTGGCAGCTTCGATGCCGCCTCGGCCAGTGAACCGTAAGTCGCCTTCTTGCCGTTCGGCCCGATCACCATGCCGTTCTCAGCCTTCAGCGTCGACGCATCGACATTCCACTTCGCAGCAGCCGCCGACACCAGCATCATGCGCACCTGCGCGCCGGCGATGCGCAGCTTTTCCCAGCCGTCACGCACCGAGGTCGAGCCGCCGGTGATCTGTGCGCCCAGCAAGGCGTTGGTATAGACCTTGCCCGGAGGCGCAATCGCCACCTTGATCTTGCGCAAATCCACATTCAACTCTTCGGCAATCAACATCGGCATGGAGGTATACACGCCCTGCCCCATCTCGGAGCGCGCAGACAGCAGCGTGATGGTGTTGTCGTCGGCAATGTGCACCCAGGCATTGGGGGTGTAGAGCGTGCCCGCGGCCTGGGTTGCCAGCGGCAGGCCCAGCGTGACGCCCATCATCAACCCGCCCGTGACGGCTGATGAGGCTTTGAGGAAAGTACGGCGATCAGGGCGATCGAGGGAGACCAGTGTGTTGGCAGTCATGATCGTTCTCCTCAGGCTTTGCGCATGGTGGAAGC
>NZ_JBFUCA010000405.1:0-3995 GCF_056405475.1 Polaromonas sp. P1_G4 | reverse complement strand
ACTGGACAGCGAGGCGTTGATCGCCGAAAAATACCAGGGCATACGCCCGGCGCCAGGCTACCCGGCCTGCCCGGACCACAGCGTCAAGAAAGAAATGTTCGAGCTGCTCAAGGCCGAAGAGGTCGGCATGGCCCTGACCGAAAGCCTGGCCATGACGCCGGCTGCCAGTGTGAGCGGCTTTTACCTGAGCCACCCCGAGAGCACCTATTTCAACGTTGGCAAAATCGGCGACGATCAGCTGCAGGACCTCGCGCAGCGGCGTGGTCTGAAAGCCGGGGAATTGYAGCGCCTGCTGGCACCCAATCTTTAAGAGCCACTAATGAAACTCGAAGCGCTGCGGCAGGGATCAGGCGCCACGATCGGCGGCTTTTGCAATAGTGGTACATGCCTTAAAAAATGAAGTGGCAGATGGACAAGCAGCTTAAAGAGTACCTTGCGATCGTATGGAAGAAGAATTCAGGCGAGCCGGGCGTGCATGAAACGTTCTACGCACATAGCTATGAAGAAGTAAAGACAATGCTTGCAGAAAAGTACGGCGACGAGACAATAGTTTCCCTTACCGATGTTGAGGCCGCTGCCCGGCCACGTTAAGGTCGATGTCATTGGGGCAAATGGGAGTGATACGGAAATTCACTTCCACCGAAAACCCTCTTGGCGTTGTGCGCCGCCTTCCGCGGACCGTTTCGCTGGATTCTGTGGGCGTCTCCAGGAACAACAGGCCGCGTTACCGTTGCAATTCGCGTTTACGGCGACTTTGCCGGAGAATAACCTGCGTTTACATAAATACACAGCTGCCTGCCAAAGCATGTTTACCTTCGCGGCATGGGAAACRTTGAACAACGACAGATGAAACCCCGTTGCGGGACCAATTGATTTCACAGAGGGAAATGCCATGAACACATCCACCGAAAATCTTCAGCCGGGCCAGCAGGCCCCGTCGGCCAGCAAGCCCTTGTGGGCGGCCGTCGGCATACTGGGAGTGGCCGTCCTGGCCATGGGCGGGACCATGATTTACCAGATGCGTAACCCGGTTACGGCGACCCCGGTGGCACTCGCAGCACCGCAAGCCGCGCCGCAAGTGGCGCCCCCCATGGCCGCGGCCAGCAATGTGGCGGACGACATGGCTGAAAAGCCGGTTGCCGCACCCGCCAAGCCCGCGCCCGTGCCGACCAAAAAAGTGGTCAAGCCGACGCCAAAACCGGCACCCGCCCCGAGTTATGCGGGTATTTCGCCCGCACCGGCCCCTTACCCTGCACCGGTCGCTGTGGCGCCGGCGCCTGTGTGCCATCTATGCGGTGCGGTGGAGTCAGTGACACCGGTTGAGCGTTCCACCAAGCCGGCAGGCCCTGGCGTAGGTGCTGTGGCGGGTGGCGTGCTGGGCGCCGTGCTGGGTAACCAGGTCGGCCATGGCGGTGGGCGTACGGCGGCCACCATCCTGGGTGCGGTGGGTGGCGGTTTCGCCGGCAACGCCATCGAAGGGCATGTTCGCAAGGAAACGGTTTACCAGGTCGGCGTGCGCATGGAAGACGGTTCCCAACGCATGGTAGAAGTTGCCCGCGCTCCCAGCGTTGGCAGCCGCGTGACAGTGGAAGGGTCGACCTTGCGGACCCAGGATGGCGCCAGTTACGGTCCCAAGCCGCCGCCGGCCCCTGTGGTCACGCAGCAGCAGTCTCCCGACTACAGCAACCGCTGATCCAGTCAAAGACCGGAAGGCGTGCAGACTTCAGCACGATTGCCCGGTGATCTTTTCCCCATGTGCCGTGCGAAGGGATCCCTTCGCGCGGCACGCTCTTATGCTTCGACGGTGCGATGCTTGGCGCTATGATGGCCCCGCCATCACAAGGAGGATCGCATGCGTCGTTTTTTTGTGGCCGTGCTGGTACTTGCCGGAGGTCTGCACGCCTTTGCGGCAGGACCCAAACCCGGACTGAACAACCTGGAATTTGCCGGTGCGCATGACCAGAACACTCCTGTACTGCTGAGCGCCGCCTCACGCCCCGTGCCTTTTCGCGGCGCTGATGGGCGTGTGCACATCGATTACGAGCTGCAGGTCACCAATGCGCGGGCCGTGCCGGTCAAGCTGGTATCGCTGGAGGTATTGGATGCCGCTTCGGGCAAGGTGCTGACCACCGTCGCCGGGGCGGATGTTGCGGGCACTTTTTCGTTGCTGGACGGCGCGGGTGGTGACAGCATCGGCGCGGCACAGGCCGGTTTGTTCTGGATTGACGTGGTGCTGGAGGCCGGTCAGGCCATTCCGAAAGTCCTGTCGCACCGTGTGGTCACCGCCGGGCCCGAAATCAAGCTCACGGCAGCCGTCAAAACTGCCGGTGAGAGCAGCGTTCAGACCACGCAGACCGGTGGCAATGTTTCCGTCAGCACCCGGCCGGCTCCGCTGATCGGCCCGCCGCTTGAGGGGACCGGCTGGGTTGCATTCAATGGCTGCTGCAAAGAGGCGCCGCACCGGCGTGCCGGTATCCCGGTGAACGGCGTTCTTTATGTCAGTCAGCGGTTTGCGATCGACTGGATCAAGATAGACGCGAACTCGCAGCAAAGCAACGGCGACAGCAACAAGAACGAAAACTGGCCGACCTACGGGCAAAAAGCGATTGCCGTGGCGGATGCCAAAGTGGTTTCCGTGCTCGACGGGCTGCCTGAGCGGGTGCCCAATGCCTTGCCACCCGACACGACCATGCAGAACGTGACGGGCAACCATGTGATCCTCGATCTGGGGCGCGGCTATTACGCGTTTTATGCACACCTGCAGCCGGGTTCACTGAAGGTGCGCGTGGGCGACCGCGTCAGGCGCGGCCAGGTGCTGGCGTTGCTGGGCAATTCCGGCAACACCACGGCGCCGCACCTGCATTTCCACGTGTCGGACGGTATCGGTCCCTTGTCATCCCAGGGCGTGCCCTACGTGATCGACGCGTTCACGGCCAGGGGTGTTGCCACGGACGCGACCGAGCAGGGCAAAGTGCTGTGGACCGCGCTGCCGCAGCAGCAGGCCGTCCAGCGTGCAACCATGCCAATGAATGGCTATGTGGTTGACTTCCCCTCTTTGAAGTGAAGCCTGGGCGCTGCGAGCTACGCATTCCCCTGACGCGTAGCACGGTCCCGGCGGTCACCGCACCAACATGTTCAGACTTGCACTAACCCTTTTTGGCGGCGATGCGCTCGTGAAGCGCTGGAAGATCTTTCTGGTGGCGGGCCTGCTCGCGGTGTTGCTGGGTGCCGTGGTGCTGATAGACCTGGTCGATGGCGTGACCGACATGGCAGGCTGGGTGTTCGGCGCCGTGTTGCTGTTGCAAGGCCTGGTGGAGCTGGTGATAGGCACCACACACACACGTGCGCGGCGGCGCTTTGAAATGTTGCGCGGCGCGGCCATGGTGGTGTTTGCCTGTCTGCTGCTGGATTTCCCCTGGGACAATTCGATTGCTGCAGCCGTTCTTTTCGCCGCTGCTTTTACCTTCAACGGACTGGTGCGTATTGCGTCAAGTCTTTTAATCCGGTATCCGAACTGGCGCATCTCCAACGTCATCGGTTGGGGTTATCTGGTCATGGCGATATTGCTGGTGACCGACTGGCCCCTGCCTTCTGCGATGAACGTGTCTTTTTGCACCGGCCTTGCATTGATGGCGGGCGGCTACGTCGTGATGCGCGGCGCCTGGCGCCTGCAACGCTTGCCGCCGGGGTCACGGCTTGCGGCCATTGAGCTCTATAAAAGGAAAAGGGAGATGGGTGCCAGTACGCCCCCATCCGCCCCGCCCGCAGGTGCCGGCATGCCCGGCGAACAGATGGTGGTTCACATCTGGACCGCCGTGGATCAAAGCGAAGAGCGCATCCGCCTTCCGCTGGTCGACCGGTACATTGCGGCCCTCTCCCGCAAAGGCAGCGTTACCACCGGCCATGTCGCGCTGGAGTGCGGGCCGCAACTGTACATCAGCCACCATCCACGCGTGCGCCTGACCATCACGCAGCACAATCTTGTAAACCAGGTG
>NZ_JBFUCA010000404.1:0-4015 GCF_056405475.1 Polaromonas sp. P1_G4 | reverse complement strand
GCTGTGGGCCCAGCCCCTCGATGCTGCCGGCCAGCTAGCGCTGGAAACTGAAGTCATGCGGATCGAACCCGACAAGCTGCACGCCAGCCAGTGGCAATTGCAAACCGAAGGGCCCGGCGCAGACAGCCGCGTCCATTCGGGTTTTGATACCGTCATTCTGGCGGTGCCGTCTTCGCAGGCGCAGGCCCTGTTGCTCAGTTCACAACAGGCCAAGCCCCTGGTGGCCGAGCTGTCCGAGGTTAGCGTTGCGCCCTGCTGGACGTTGATGCTGGCCTTTCCGCAGGCGATGCAGCCCACGATGGCGCACCTGGGGCCCCACTGGAATGCAGCGCGCAGCACGCACCACCGCATTGCCTGGCTGGCGCGGGAATCGTCCAAGCCTGGGCGCAGCCCGATCGAACGCTGGACCGTGCAGGCAAGCCCGGAATGGTCGGAACGCCACCTGGAAGACGATGCCGAGCGCGTCAAGGCCAAGCTGCTGAAGGCCTTCACAGAAGTGACGGGCATCCGCGCCCAGCCGTCACACGCGGCGGTGCACCGCTGGCGCCACGCCCAAACGCAGCAACCGCTGGGCAAAACCCACGCCTGGGACGCCAAATCGCGCATTGGCGCCTGCGGCGACTGGTGCCTCGGCCACCGTGTCGAAGACGGCTTTGTCTCGGGCCTTGAGATGGCCCTCGAAATTTGTTAGCCCCCACGCTTGTCGCTTCGCGTGCCTGCGGCGGCTCGCTGCCCCTGTCACCTGAAGTAGGGGCTGGCCTTGCTTGGGGCGGCCCGGCGCGGCGGCCGCCAGGTTAGCCTTCTCATAGTTCCTTCTGCTTATGGCCTCGGGCTACAAAGGTAGATTTTCCCCTTCGCCCACAGGCCCGCTTCACGCGGGTTCGCTGGTAGCGGCCCTGGCCAGCTGGCTGGATGCCCGGGCGCACCGTGGCCGCTGGCTGGTACGCATCGAAGATGTCGATACCCCGCGCTGCGTGCCTGGCGCGGATCGCGTCATTCTTGAACAACTCGCCTGTTGCGGCCTGGTACCCGATGAAGCACCGGTTTACCAGTCACAACGCGGCGCCCTGTACCAGAACGCCCTGGATTCACTGGTCACCCGCGGCCTGGCCTACTCCTGTGCCTGCACACGGCAGGACATTGCGCGGGCGCTGGCCGCGTCCGGGCAGCCACGCGAACGCCATGGCGAACTGGTGTACCCGGGCACCTGCCGCAACGGGCTGCATGGCCGTGCTGCACGTGCGTGGCGGTTTTTGACGCCAAATTATGTGCCAAATAGTGCCCTGGCCCAATCAGAACTTGCGCGAGCAGCTATAAATTTAATAGCAACTGATGCCACGCCAGCGGCCGCCGCACAGGCCGAAATCAGCTGGGATGACCGCCGCCTGGGCACACAGATGCAAAACGTCAGCCGTGAGGTCGGCGACTTTGTCCTCAAACGGGCGGACGGCCTCTGGGCCTACCAGCTGGCCGTGGTGGTAGACGACGCAGCCCAGAGCATCACCGACATCGTCCGCGGCGAAGACCTTGCCGACAACACCGCGCGGCAAATCCTGCTGCAGCGCGCACTCGGCCTGCCGCTGCCGCGTTACCTGCATACGCCGCTGGTGCTGGGCCCGAACGGCGAAAAACTGTCCAAGCAGAACGGCGCCCAGCCGCTGGACACCGCCCGCCCCCTGGCGCTGCTGGTCCAGGCCGGCCAAACGCTGGGGCTGGAGGTTGAGCGTATAGCCAACGCAGCGACACCCGCCGCCTGGCTACAACTGGCCGTGCCGCTCTGGGCGACTAAAATCACAGGGTGATTCAAACCTCTCCCCCTGTGCCGCCTGCCTCACCCGAAGGCGCGCCCGCCGACACCCATCCTCCCCACAACATCCGCAGCTTTGTGCGCCGCACCGGCCGCACCACCGCGGGCCAGGCCAAGGCCTTTGCCGATGTGGGCCCGAAGTTTTTGCTGCCGTATGCCGATGCACCACTGGATTTTGAAAAGGCCTTTGGGCGCAACGCTCCCACGATCCTTGAAATAGGTTTTGGCATGGGCGAGGCCACGGCGCACATTGCCGCACTGATGCCCGAAAAGAACCTCCTTTGCTGCGAAGTGCATACGCCCGGCGTGGGCGCCCTGCTCAAACGCATCGACGAACAGAAGCTGTCCAACATCCGCATCCTGCAGCACGATGCGGTCGAAGTGATTGACGACATGCTCCCCCGCGCCAGCCTCGACGGCGCGCACATCTTTTTCCCGGACCCCTGGCACAAGAAAAAACACAACAAGCGCCGGCTGATCCAGCCACCGCTGATCACCAAACTCGCGGCCCRCCTCAAGCCCGGCGGCTACCTGCATTGCGCGACCGACTGGCAACCCTATGCCGAACAGATCCTGGAAGTACTGGGCGCCGAGCCGCTGTTGAAAAATACGGCAGACAGCAGTGCTGGTGGCTATGCCCCCAAGCCAGCCTACCGCCCATTGACCAAATTTGAAAACCGCGGCATCAAGCTGGGGCATGGCGTCTGGGACRTCGTGTTTGTGCGTGCGTGATCTTGCGGCTGCGCGGGTGTGAGCAAAACACCCAAGCTCGGGCTGCATGGTTTGGCCACGCGGGCCGGCATCAGCCCCAGTTGCGTCGGCCTGCCGGCCGGCAGCTGGCCCMGCATCACAGACTTTCTTGTTGAACGCTTTCCGGCCATCTCGCGCGAGGTATGGTTGCAACGCATGCAGGACGGCCTGGTGGTCGATGAATTCGGTGAAGCCGTCACCGCCGAACGCCCCTACCGTGGCCACATGCGCGTGTACTACTACCGCGCACTGGACGAAGAACCCCGCATTCCGTTTGAAGAGTCCGTGCTGTTTCAGGACGAACACCTTGTCGTGGCCGACAAGCCGCATTTCTTGCCTGTGACGCCCTCCGGCCACTACCTGCAGGAGACCCTGCTGGTGCGCCTGAAAAACCGGCTCGGCATCGACGGCCTGGTGCCGATTCACCGCATCGACCGTGAAACCGCAGGCCTGGTGCTGTTCTCCGTCAACCCGGCGGAGCGTGATGCCTACCAGTCATTGTTCCGCCGGCATGAGGTCACGAAGCATTACGAAGCCGTGGCGCCATGGCGCGGCGATATTGGCTTTCCCCTCACACGCAAAAGCCGCATCGTCGAAGACGAACCTTTTTTCCGGCAGCGTGAAATAACGGGTGAGCCCAACAGCCACACGCAGATCGATGTGATCGAGGTACGCGGCGACCACGCGCTGTATGCCCTCAACCCCGTAACGGGCAAGAAGCACCAGCTGCGCGTACACATGAATGCGCTCGGCCTGCCACTGCTGAATGACCGCATGTATCCGCCGGTCGAAGTGACACCGGAAGACGATTATCGCTATCCGCTGCAGTTGCTGGCCAAGTCCATTGCGTTCACGGACCCGGTAACAGGCGAGCAACGACGCTTTGAAAGCCGGCTGGCGCTGCGGGGCCTGCGGCCTTGATGAGGCCTTGGCATATGTCCGCCAAGCCGAGCTGGCCATGACCCAGTGCATCTGCTCAAACACAGCCGCAAACACTAGCCCTCTGTGGGAACTAACGTAAAAATGATCGGACCACCAACACAAGTGGCGAAGCCGCCTTCTGCCGTTGCGGGTCCGTGTCGATTGACATGTTATGCGTTGCCATCACCGGCGAGAGATTCCAATGCTTCCGACGCCGCGACATTCACTTCTTCCTTCTCCTCAGCAGCTGTCGGGCTGTCAACCATGCGCCGAAGATCCTTTGACAAGGCCGAACACAACTCCGACGACAGCCGGATGATGGAAACAATGACTTCGTACTTCCAGCTTTCGTCGTCCGTGGCGAAGACTCGACGCAGGTAGGGGACGAGCTGTACGCCTATGCTCGCAAAGAACGGACAGAGGATCGTGGCCACCGGCCAATTGCGGTCCTGGGTCCACTCTAGAAGTGCGGGAACAATGGGTTCAACTTCGGCGAAGCTGCGACCCGCAACATCACGTGCGACTTGCAGATCACTC
>NZ_JBFUCA010000403.1:0-4017 GCF_056405475.1 Polaromonas sp. P1_G4 | reverse complement strand
TTCGTGTTGTCTCCCTTGCCCTGCAATCTGGTGCGATCACCAACGACAGCTGTGCAATTGAGTTCCCCCGAGGCACATGCGGTACCGGTTGAATCCCCGGAGACGGTGACACGTTGGTCGATGATCTTGACGGACGCGACGTTATAAACGACACCGCCAATCGTGATCGTGCCAAAGAGCCCCGTGTTCAGCAAGCCCGTGATGGGGTCTACAAAGGTGATGTAAGCAGCGGGCCCGCTAAAGCAGATGTTGCTGCTGGTGGCGGACGGTGCGATGGATACCGTTGCCAGYAGGCCTTGGCTCATGGTCGGGTTACTCACCACCATTTCCGAGGTGTCCGGCAGATTGATGTACCAACCCTTGTTGTTCGTCCAGTCCATGGCTGCGCCAGTCACATAGCCTTGGCCCAGAATGCCATTGGTGGGGTCCGCGTCATCCACAGTAATGCGTACGAATGTGCGGGCTGCCAGCTGCGTCCGCAGGCGGGGAAGGCCGGTCGTCGTATTGTCGAGCAGCGACGGATCCGCAATGTAGGCGGCGCTGGAATAGATGGGTTTATCCCAGATGCCAAAAATCCCATTAACGTTGCCGGAGCCGTCAGGGAAGTCGGAACTGACAATGGACTTGCCGGTTGCGAAATTAACCACCACGCCGCCCAATGGATGGAACCGATACTCTGGTGCAGAGGTGATGGGCAGGCGGTTCACCGATGCATCTGTAGGCTTGGCGATGAACAATGGCCGTTTGTTGGTGCCATCCGTATTGGCATAAGCAACCTTCCAAAGCGCTGGGTTGGGGCTTGAAACGTCGAACTTCCACAGGTTGCCCTTGAGGTCACCCGCATAGATGACGTCGGCGACCCCATCATTGTTCGTGTCCACCCAGGTAGCTTGCGACAACCCATTGCTGGGCCCGGCGGCGGCCACCAGCTTGACGTAATTCACGCCGGGCGTCCAGACACCGCTATACGGGCCATTTGCAAACAGGATATAGAGCGCCGCCGATCCGTTCGTGCTGTTGACGCCGTTAGGAACAATCGTCGCAAATTTGCCATTGTTCATCTTGGCAACAGCGCCGGCTTGTCGACTTGAACGATTCGTGGTGCCCATTTGCGCCAGGTTGTATCCAAGGTCGCCACTGCTGTCGTCTGCTTCGGAGAATTGCCACTTGAAGACGTTCGCTGCATTTGCTTCTGTCAAGGTATCCGGATCCGTTACGTCAAGAGCAAACACACCCTTGGCGCCGCGTCCCAAAGACCCAAACAGATAGGTTTTCCAGGCGGCTGCAGGGACCAAGGCGTCATAGCCRGGCGCTGCGGCATTGGTGATCGTGGATCCCAGCAATACGTCCGCGGAGTAGGGCGTTCCATCCATAAATGACTGGACTTTTTCGCCAGCGGGGTCTACCCAGTTCTGCAGGCGGGAATGAACAAGTTGTGGCACGTACGAAACGATGGGTGTGCCGCCTTCCGATACGACTGCGGAAGCGTTGAAGCCGTGCAGCATGCCATCGCCTGCACCGATCCAGAGAATGCTCTTGCGGTCTTTTTGGGCTGTGACAAACGTACCGTAGCCTGGGAAAAGGGTTCCGAAATAGTCTGCGTTGGGCTTCGAGGTCACCACGGGGTTGGAGTTGACGACAGGCCCCATGATGGAATTGGTATTGCGTTTTCGGAACCGGAGACCTGTCGGGGTTTCGTCAACGCGGCTGCCCCGAAGCCAGTTGAGCTTGGCCTGGGCCGTTGCATCTGTGCCGCCCACCGCAGTCGTTTTAACGGCATTCGACAAGGCTGCCCAGGTAAATGGCGTGCCGGTCGAGTTCCCGACATTGGTAATGATCTGCCGCGAAGTGGACGCCGTCAATTTGGTATGGCCATCCCAGTAGTAATAGCTGCGGTCCAGCGTGCCGTCGCTCTTGAGGCGAATATCAAAGTCACCGTCAGGCTTGACGATAAATGACAGCACTTCGCCATGGCCGTCGTCGCCGTCAAAGCTGGCCAGATATTTCAGGCTGCCAGTCGTGAGCTGCGAAGCGGCAAGTGCAGGCGCCGTGTTGGAAGCGCCCACAATCGCACTGAAGGCGGCGCGCAAGGCTTTTTCCAGCTCGCTGGGGCGAATTGCCAGGAAATAGTTATCCGGGTAGCCATCTGCGCCAGGCGTACCATCCAGCTTCTTCACATCCCAGTTGGCCTTGTCGGTGGTGGGTTTTTCGAAGTAAATTTTCGGATCAGACGGTGGTACGGTGACATTTTCATTTTTACTGAACCCGCCCCATTTCGCTGCAAGCCAAAGCGGATCCTGAAGCTGAGCAGCGGTTGCCGTCCCAAAATCATATTCAGCGCGGCTCTCTTCCTGGTTCACTTCGCAATTGTTGCAGCCGCCCGATGTATTGATATTGGGGTGCACTGTACCGTCAGCCTTCTTCACGGTCAGCGTRGTGCTGTCTGTGAAACTGTAGGTATAGATACCGGAATGGAAGTGCGCGCCGTCTTTGGTGCTGCCGGATATGGTGTAGCCAAAGCCCTGGGGGTTCACCGACGCGGCGTTGAAAACCCGGGTGTACACATACAACTTGGTGCCTATGACCTCGTACCGCAGGATACCGGAGGCATCGCTGTCATAGTCACCACCTTGTTCAGAGTCTTCCCAGATGATCAGGAATTTCCCTGACGTGGCAGTCGGCGTGCCCACTACGCGGAAGTCAACGAGGGTACCGCCACCAACCGTGCCGCCCGCAACCAGCTGGTAGGAGGGTTGAATGATGATTTTTCGGCCTGCGATCGTCGGGTGGGGGACTTCAATACGCGGTTTACCGGGAGACAGCGCAACTGAAAAGCTTTTGACCTTGAACGCATCCGGGTTGGCGATCAGTTGCGCGGCCGTCGGCGTCCGCACGGCGTTGGTTCTGGCCCAATAGGCAGCACCAGACAGCGCATACGAGCCCGCATACGTTGGGGCGTCAGGACACAGACCATCTACCGCAGCCAGCGTGGAAACTGTCTTGCCGGTACAGGTTCCATCGTTTGTGGTGCCATTGTTTCCGATGAAAAACTTGTTGCCATGAATTCCTTCATCCGTACCAATCACATTGATCATGTTGACCAGGCTTGGGCTGCCCGGCAATGTGGCGAAAGGACTCCATTGAGTGCTGGTGTTGTTGTCATAAGACGTCACGCTGGCATTGAAGTTAATGGCATTGATGGCGCGGCACTGGCCCTGGCCGAAAATGGCATCGGCCGCTGTTTTGGCGGCGGCATTAGCCCGGTTCACCGGGTCAACCCATGCCGGTTTGGGCAGGCCCATGGCRGCATCTTTCGAGCCGGTTTGTGTGTAGTCATAAGTGCCGCTTGGCGACAGGCCGCCAAGATAGCGCAGCGTTTCGGTGAACATCTCACCCATGGGGTTGCCCCAGCTGGTGCACTGGTTGTCCGTTAGCGAGGTCAGCTGGAAAGTACAGTTGCCGTCACCAATGTAGGTGCCGTCGCTATAGCGATATCCGTAAACGCGCAGCTTGTTGATGGTGTAAACGATGCCCTGCGCGGAGGTATACGTGCCATCGGTGGTGTAGTTCACTTCATTTTGGAACGACTGCAAATTACTTCGAAGGACGCCGCCGCTGATATTTTTGGCAAAGGAGCCGGTCATCAGCCCGAATTCGGCAAGGTTGCCTTCCCCGTACTCATGCAACAAGCCGATTGGCTTGAAATTCGCGGACGGATATTGCCTGCAATTTTCTGTACCCAGCAGCGCCGATGCGCAAACCTCGACCCGCACGATAAAGTCAGGGCCAGTGGCGCCAATGACGACCCCCTGGGTGCCCTTTGTGGGATTGCTGGAGCCGGAGCCCAGTCCCGTAACGCCTACGTTATTGCCGTTGGAGGCGGATTTTTCTCCACTCCAATGGCACTGCCACCGCTCATTGGCATTCCAGAGCTGGTAGTCGCCCTTGGCGATTCGCATCAAGGGCGGGTTGGCGTTGGTGTGTGAATCGCCGTTGCCTGTTGTGTTGGTATTGAAC
>NZ_JBFUCA010000402.1:0-4029 GCF_056405475.1 Polaromonas sp. P1_G4 | reverse complement strand
TGACTGCATCCCCCTTGCGGTAGGCGATGGCAATAGGTTCTACGGACAGGCGTTCGGGCAGGATCAGGTAATCGCCTGCATTGGGCAGGCTCGCCAATTGCGCGGCGAGCGCAACACCGTCGCGGGCGTACCCTGCCGCCCAGCCCAGTTGCAACTGTCCGAGGGCGGCATCCGCGTTGACTGCTTTGGCGTGTTGCCACTTCAATGAATGCTGCTGCGCGTAAAGATCCAGCGCGGGAACCACGGTGGTGCCGGCAATGCCCACAATGCTTTTGCCTTGCAGTTGGTCGAGTGCGCTGAGTTTGTCTTTGGTCCGCACCGCCACCTGGACAGCTTCGATAAAAATCGGTGTCGAGAAATCCATCCGCGTCCGGCGCTCCGGTGTGTCGGTCACGTTCTCGCACAGCAAATCGACACTGCCTTCAGACAGCAAGCGTGTGCGGGCGTCCACATACGTTTCGATATACCGTACCGGCAGGTTCGGCTTGCCGACAGCCTGGCGGAGCCGTTCGATGATGGGTTTGCAGAATTCGATGCTATAACCCAGCGGCTTTTCTGCAGTCTGGTGAAACGAGAAAGGCGCGGAGTTTGCGCGGTAGCCGACATTGATCTGCCCACGGCTCTTGATTTTCTYCAGTGTGGCCTGCGCTTGAGCCCACTGCGGTACGGCAATCGCCGCTATAGCCAGGACGGCCGGAAACAGCCGTTGTCGAAAAGGACGAAGCGGAATTATCCCCATACGAATCCCCCTGTTGCTGGGTTTGATTCTTATGTAAAAGGCCCAGGCACGCAAACAATGCGGGGGGATGACTTTCCCGGTACGACCAAGGTACTCATTGTGTTGCAATCATCGGCGGCTATGAATGAAAAAAGCCCAGGATCGCACCAGCCGTTGATTTTCAGGATACCTTCAGTTCGGCAATGACCGCTGCAGAACTATTGTTGAACGTAAATGCATGCAGGCGGCAGATCGCTTTGATAGCGCTCATACATTGCCGTGTAAGCCGCCTCGATGTGACTGACGAACAAGGGCGTATCAAACAGCGGTGTTGCCAGCCTGTTTCGAGCCAGCTTTTCCTTGATCTGTGCCAGGCGCCGGGGGACGGTCGCCAACTCAATCGCAGAGGCCTCATAGTCCGTCACGTTCGAGGTAACCAGCTCGGTCAAGTCAACCGTATTCAGCAGGCTTGCGGCCACCCGGCTGGCGAAAGATTCACCCATGCACGTCAATATGGGCAGCCCCGTCAACAGTGCATCATTGGCCGTTGTGTGCGCGTTGTAAGGCAGCGTATCCAAAAACAGGTCGGCCAGGCGATGCCTTGCAAGGTGGTCGGCGGGGGGCACCCGCTGCGCAAAAATCAGCCGCTCCGAGGCAATGCCTCTTCGCAATGCTTCTTCAGACAAGTTGATGGCTGCTTTTGGGTTGTCCTGAAGAAGCCAGAGGACGCTTCCTTCCACAGCCTTCAATATCCGCATCCAGCAACCAAAAACTTCGGGTGTAATTTTGAAACTGKTGTTGAAGCAGCAGAAGACAAAACCTGTCTCAGGCAAGCCAGCTTCTCTGCGGCTCAATACCTTGTCGGAAATTAAGCGCTTGCTGTCGTTTGGTTGGTAGCTATTGGGAAGGTAGACGATCTTTTCGGTGTACTGCTGTTGACTGGCTTCTGGAACGACCGTTTTGTCTGCAATGAGATAGTCCATGAAATCGGCGCTCATCGTTCCCGGATAGGCGAGATAGTTCACCTGAACAGGCGCAGCTCTGAGATTAAAAATTCCTGGCCGGCTTCCTAGCGTGTAGCCATTCAGATCGATGGCAATGTCTACCTCCAGATCTCTTGAAAGTTGTACGACGGCTTTGTCGGATTGAAGGCGTACATCAAAAAACTTGTCAAAAATCGCCGAAACCCTGTCCCTCATCGTGTCTTTCTTGTCGGGCCCAAACGAGAAGGCGTATAGCTCGAACCTGGACCGGTCATGTCTCTCAAACAACTCAGCCATCAAATGCATGGTTGCATGGTTGTGAAAGTCAGCGGAAAAATACCCGATCCGAATTTTTTCGTGTCGCTGGCGTTTGGGGATGGGGCTGACGGTGGCTGAGTTTGGGCATCTGTCTTTGACCCATATAGCGGCCGCTTGCGCCTGCAACGCCAAATCCGTAGTGAGTCCCAGGATTTCGAACGGTATTGCCACATTCCTCCCACGCTCGATTTCCTGGAAAATCTTTGGCAGATCGGAGGCAAGTGAATGCCAGTCGCAAACCTTCATTTTTGCGTGCAACAGCGAACCAAACACGAATTCGACGTTTGCATCCAGCTCCATGCTCCGCTTGTAACAGTCGGCAGCCGCGTCATGCCGTTTCATCTCATCGAGAGCGACTCCCCGGTTGATCCACACGTCGGGCCAATGCGGTGCAAGCGCCATCGCTTTCGCGTAAGAGGATTCGGCTGCCTCATGCTGCTTCAGTCCGTTCAACGCGATCCCCAGGTTGAGCCAGGCCTCGGCTGAATCCGGCGCCAGCTCGGTTGCCTTGCGGCAGGCGGCTTCGGCGGCCTCGTAATTTTTCTGGTCACTCAATACGCCACCAAGATTGACATAAGCGGGAGCCAGATCCGGACTCAGTGCAATTGCCTTCCTGAAAGCCGTTTCGGCATCGTCCAGCCGTTTCTGTTTGCTCCGGAGTTTGCCCAGGTTGGAGTGGGCAAAAGCATAGTCCGGCGCCAATGCCAGCGCCTGATTCAGACATTGCTCCGCCTTAAGGTATGCCCCCAATTCGGTCAGCTGCAGGCCGATGCTGTTTTGTGCGTCCGCAGAATTGAGTGTCCGAACCCGGGCCTTTTCAAGGGCGTCTACCGCCTCAGGTTTTCTGCCCATCCCACCGAATGCGGTTCCCAGGTGATACCAGGCTTCAGGCAGGTCAGGGGCGAGTTGAAGACTACGTTGGCACCACTCAGCGGCGGCGGCGTATTCACCGCGAGCGTTGGCGGCGCCGGCATTGCCGATGTAGTTGGAAAGAAGCTGCTCCAGCATTTTGATTTTTTGGTTTCCGGGAGGTTATATCTTCGCATGCCCTTCACGCGCAAACAGGCGCGACTGAGGCCAAGGCTGGGGCCAAGGCTGGGGCTAACCCCCTTTTTTGGACGTTCACGCAATTGCCAGACGAGGGCGTCCTTACCTCACTATTGAAAAAGACGGGTGTGCAACTTAGGGGCGCTGTAGTCGAGTCGGACTTTCAATTGGTTCCGAAGAGATGCTTTCATATATCTAACAGGAGCCTTTAAGCTGTCAATTTTTAAGGGCAGCTCAGTGCGGAAATTCGACACCCACGGGGGGAGATCCAAAAATGGTGCTAATCACATCCCTTGTATATGCCTGAAACCCCGGACAATAGAGTCACACAGGACATCGATTTAATCCAACGTTAGTTCTCACCATGAAGTTCACTGCAGTTCTCGCACTTCTCTTGCTCACAACGACCTATTCTTTGGGCAACGACAGAGCTATCCGAGCTATGGCACAGGGGCAAAAAGGCTATACAGAAAAAGAGATTCGTGAAGAAATCTCAAAAGGCTGCGATGGCACTGGAGACATGGCTCTTTGCACTTGGTATGGCTACTACACGAAGGACGTCGCTCTGAACGATACCTATCGGCTATTGATGCGACGCTTGGTGAGTACCGACTTGAAAAATGCTCTGCGCAAATCGCAGAAGGCATGGCTTGAGTTCCGCGACTCGGATTGCATGTTCTCCACGGGGGACTGGGAAGGAGGAAGCTTCCGCCGTGTAGCGATCGCCATGTGTTGGCAAGAGATGACGGATAGGCGCGAGAAAGAGCTTGCTGAAATCTTGAAGTGCAAGGAAGGAACTTGCTTCGAGCTACAAGACACCAAGTCTGCGGAGCCCGACCCCCAACCTGCTCTTGATAAAGCCATTCGAGATGGAATTATTCGTAAAGCAACGGCAGAAGATGTAAGAAAATTTCGGGATGCATACATTGACAAAAACTACACCAGGAAAAACCTCCTAGTGCC
>NZ_JBFUCA010000401.1:0-4034 GCF_056405475.1 Polaromonas sp. P1_G4 | reverse complement strand
CTGTAGGTGCTGCCCACGCGCTTTGCCTGGGTCGGCGTCAGCACGCGGTAGGTGCCTATGACTTCCTGGCTGTCGGCATCACGCACCAGCAGGTGTTCGCAATAGTCGTCAAACAGGTCGACGTCGTGGCCGGGCAGCACCTTGGAAAGGTTGGCACCCATTTCGAGCGCAAAGACCTGGTACCTCAGGCGCTGTGCCTGCCGGACCTCGTCCTGGTGCCGGGCCCAGCTGACCGTGATTTTCCCCACGGCAGGCCTTTGAACAACGGCGGGAATGACAGCATGACCGCTTTGATGAAGTGACCCCCGTGGCATTGCGACTGGCGACAATGCAAAGGTGGGATTGGGCAGTTCTTTCATGGCTAACTCCTTGTTTCCTGGTGTCTCAACAACTTCGGCAACTTCAAATCGCGCTGTAAAAAAGCCCCAAAAAAGGGGCTTTGACTCTCAATCACCGGCGGTCAGCGAAACCACCTTGTCACGTCGCCCCAAACCGGCGGCCAGCATCGGCCGCGCATTCGAAAGACCCTCAAGCCAGGGCCGGGTGCCCGCCTTGAAACGCAAGCCGCCAGGGCTGTTCGCCAGGGCTTGTGCGGTGCAGCGCAGGATGCGCAGGCACTGCTTGTTGAAGTCCTGGATGCCGCTGCTCAAGGTGCGGCTGGGGCCCTGCGCCTGTCCGTCATTCATCGGGTGCTCCGTCATGCTGGTCATGGCGTGATTCTGGGAGCCGGGGGTGACGCGTTCGTGTCAGTTCAATGGCAGTTGTGTGACACGGGAAGAAATTCGCGGCGTGTGGCGGGCACGCGTCGGCCGCCTGCGCAGCGCGGCTAAGAGCCCACCGCATACCTGGTTGCCAACAGCACTTCGAGCCTCATTGTTATGGCTTCGCATTCGTCCAGCTCCAGACGGCTGAACTGAGCCGCCCAGGTTTTGGATGAAGCAAATTTTGGAAACTGCGGTGGTTCGCCCCATTGCCAATCGGGGTGACTCGCTTTTGGGCTTCTTCCGAAGATATGCAGATGCATTTTCCGGTGAAGCTGGGGGGTTTTTGGTCCGGGTGGATGCGCCAGTTCGTTGAGCGCGTTGTTACCGGCCTCCCAGTAGTTCAGGCACCCTCCGGCGAGCTGGGGCAGTGTTTCCAGCATGGCTCTTGCGGTGGCTGCGACCAGGCAGGCCCATAGCGCCAGTTCATCGGGGGTCAGTTCACTTCTTTCCCACACCGGCCGGGGCGGATTGACCAGCAAATGTCCGCCATCGCTTCGATGGTTCATCGGGCTGACTGGTAACGCGACCGTGCCCCCGGCGCAATTGATGAGTGTGTGGTGAATGTCCAAGTGAAAATCTCCAAAAGAAGAGGGAATGAAAAAAGTGGTATCGGATGCGCGCTCAGTTGCTGCGCTGCCTCAGGCAGGCCATGGCGGTGACCGAAAGAAGAAGTGCAGCAACGCCGTAAATCCATGCGGAGGGCACGATGGGCAACAACAGGCCGGCCAGCACCGGGCCTGCGCCGGCGCCCATGTCGCGCCAGACCGAGCGTGTGGCGAGAGCCTGTATGCGTCCGGGCCCCGGCGTGCGCAGTGCAACCAGCGGCGGCAGCAGCGGCAACAGCAAGGCACGCAAAACCACAATGGCAAGTGCGCAAGTCCACAGCCAGCCGAAACCAAAGCCCACCAGGGCAACAGAAGTGAGCACGGAGAAGGTCACCAGAAGAACTTCGACGCCATGCTTTTCAGCCATGTGTCCGCCGGCAGAACTCAAGACAATTTCCGCCAGGTAGCGGACCGACAGCAGAAGCCCGGCCACGATGACCGGGTTGCCGGGCAACAGGTCACGGCCCAGATAAGACAGGCCGATGATGAAGAGGCCGTCCAGCACCAGGCCTTCCGTGAAGGAAAAGATGTCCAGCCCGCCCGGAAGCCTGATTCCTGTTTTTCGTGGTGCCGGCTCAGCATGCGCGCCGGTTGGCATCTGCCGCGCGACCAGCAAGGCACTCAACGCAACAGCCGCGAACAGGAAAAAAATAACTTTGGGGCCAAACCAAAGCGCGCACACGCCGCCCAAAGGAAGGGCAAGCATGGGCCCCAGTGCCGTGAATGCGCGGGACCGCCCTGCCCGACGCGCAGCGCCCGCCGGTTCGGCGGTGGCCAATGCCTGGGTGGCCAGGTTCAGGGCGGCGAAGGCCAGGCCCCACAAGAGCCGCAAGAACAACAGGGCGACGAACCCGGTCAGCATCGCGTAGCCCAATGCGCACACCGCGGCCGCCAGCGCCGCCAGTGAGCAGGTGAGCCGTTCACCGTTGCGGGCGTAAAACCTTGCCACCGCTGCGTAGCCCGCAATGCGCACCAGGCGGTTAGCGGCCAGGAGAATGCCCGCTTCGGGCAAGGTGACGCCAAACGCAGGAGCGAACATCGGCAGGAGCAGGTAGAGCACCGTGTCCCCCGGAAGTGAGAGCCCGAGCACCATGGCGGCATGGCGCGAGTTGCGGTCGGAAGCAGAAGCCGTGATCTGTTGCATGGCTTGTATGGTGCGCAGGGCCGCCTCTCCCGACAAACGATATTAGTGCGCGGCACGTGTGAGAAAATTGCACGCATGTTGCCTCGCCTGCCCCCGTTGAACGCGGTCCGCGCTTTCGCTGCGGCGGCGCGCCATCAGAGTTTCAGCCGGGCTGCCCTGGAATTGCATGTAACGCACGGCGCCATCAGCCGCCAGATCAAGGTGCTAGAAACCTATCTCGGCGTGGACCTGTTCGAGCGAAAAACACGGCAAGTTCTTCTGACGGCAGCCGGCCATCAGTTCCATACGCAAGTGGGCCCCGCACTCGAGCAGATTGGCGCAGCCGCCGAATCACTCAGGGGTGGAACGCCATTGCGCGCCGTCAAGATCAACGTCCGGCCCACGTTCGCGGTGCGCTGGCTGATTCCAAGGTTGTCAGCGTTCGTGGCGAAGCACCCTGACATCGAACCGCAGGTGATGACCAGCACCTTGCCGCCGGACAAAGCGGTAGATGAGTTCGATCTGGCCATCCGGCGGAGCACCAGGGGGTGGCCGCCGGCGATGCAGATTCATCCATTTCTGGAGGACGAAGTTCTTGTTGTTGGGTCGCCCGCATTGTTTGCCAGCCGCCCCGTCACCGGCCCGCACTCTTTGGCGTCCCATGTCTTGCTGTTATCCAAATCGCGCAGCCACGATTGGGAGAACTGGAAAAAGCAGGTGAACGCGCCAGAGTTGAATCCAGCCAGTTGCCTGCAATTTGATCATTTGCACTTTGTGCTTCAGGCCGCCGTCGACGGGTTGGGTTTTGCCTTGGCGCCGGTATCGCAAATTACCCATGACATGGCGGCGGGACGGTTGATAAGCCCCTTGCCGGAATTGCGGATGGCGCTGGGTCGCCACTATTTTGGCCTTGCGCCCAATGCCGCCCCGGAGACGCAGCAGTTTGCGCAGTGGCTGATGGATGAACTGAACGCCGCGCCTTCTTGAGACCGGCAGCGAAGCGCCGCGCCGTGTAGGAGATCACCGACCTTTTTTCGGGAATGCCGCGCGCGAAGCGCCCTGCCCCGGTGCAGTATTTTCAAGCTCTCGCCATCACAGCGATCACGGCGAAGAAAACCCAGCCAAGGAGAACCGACATGCCCAGAGGCGAYAAATCTGCCTACAGCGACAAGCAAAAGCGCAAGGCTGAACACATTGAAGAAGGCTACGAAGACCGCGGCGTCGGCAAGGAAGAAGCCGAGCGCCGCGCCTGGGCCACCGTCAACAAGGAAACCGGCGGCGGCAAAAAGTCGGGCTCGGGCCGCGGCAAGGCCGAAAACCATGCACCGTCCCGAAAAGGCGGGCGCCTTGGCGGCGCAGCAGCAGCCTCCCGCACGGCGCAAGAGCGGTCAGCTTCTGCCAAAAAGGCTGCCGCCACCCGCAAGCGGAATGCGGCCAGGAAATAGCGCCTGCGGATCAAGCTGCCAGCGGGCGCAATGGCTGCACGAGGCGCCGTGAAATCGCTATTGTTTTGATAGCTGCTCGCGCCCATCCACATTGCCT
>NZ_JBFUCA010000400.1:0-4034 GCF_056405475.1 Polaromonas sp. P1_G4 | reverse complement strand
CTTTGGACAGCTCGTTGGATTTCGCGTCTGCCRCAGGCAGGCCGAAACCCTTCATGAACCCATTGTGACGCTGCGCCCCCACCGGATGGCCTGGGAACAGGTCGATCGTGACAATCCTGGCAGGTTTGCCGGCCATGGCCGCCTTCGCATACTGGCCGATCAAAACGCCGGCTTTGTAGTTGTCGGTGGCGAACAGGGCATCGGCACCTTCAAAAGGGCTGTCCAGTGCAATCACCTGCACGCCTTTGGCCTGGAGTTTTTTGACGGTAGGGCTGATGGCGTCGCCGCTGGCGGTGATCAAAATGGTTTTGGCGCCGCCGGCAGCCATGTTTTCCAGTGCGGTGATCTGGCCTGCTGTGTCGCCGTCGGATTTGCCGGCGGCGGTCAGCAGCTTGGCGCCGAGTTTTTTGGCCTCGGCTTCAGCACCTTCCTTCATCTTGACGAAGAAGGGGTTGGTTTCGGTTTTTGTAATCAGGCCGATCACGGGTTCGCCCGCTGCAAAGGCCGATGTGGCGGCCAGGGCGAGGCTGGACAGTGCCAGGAGGGCGGTGGTCTTTTTCATGAAATGGTCTCCTTGTTGAATCGACATTCAGGCCCGGGTTCGCGGGAAAGTACCCATAAGTGATGGGTGTTGGTGAACTATAGTGGCGCTTGAGTTATTAAATCAAGTTGTTTTAGTTATGGATTACCCTGAGAAAAACCCTGAAAAAGTGCTGCAAGTTGCAACCGCTGGTGAGGCATTGATTGACCTGATCGTTCAACCGGACGGACGTTATGAACCTTGCCCGGGTGGCGCTGTTTTCAACCTGACGCGTGCGCTGGCCCGGCAGGGCGTCAGCACCCTGTACCTCAACCCTTTGTCGCGCGATCGCTTTGGCCGCCAGCTGGCTGCCGCGCTGACCGGGGATGGTGTGCGGCTGGCCTGCCCACAGCCTGTGGCACAAAGCACCTCACTGGCCGTGGTGGGGCTAAATGATGCAGGCCATCCCGACTACGTTTTTTACCGGCAGGATGTGGCGGACCGTGCGGTCACGGCGGACAGCCTGATCCAGTCGTGTCAACGCGTCCCCGCGCTCGAGATGGTGTATACCGGTGCCCTGGCACTCGCGCCCGAGGATGCGGGCCGCTACCTGCCATGGCTGCGTGCCCAGCATCAGGCGGGCAGCATGGTGGTGGTGGATGCCAACCTGCGGCCGTCGGTCATGCCGGACCTGCAGGACTACAGGCGCAACGTGCACGCTGCGCTGCAACACGCCGACGTCGTCAAGGTCAGCGATGAAGACCTGGAAAGCCTGGCGATACCTGGCGCTGATGTATTTGCGCGGGCGCAGCATCTGCTCGGCACGAGCGGTGCCGGCTTGCTGGTTCTGACCCTGGGGCCGCACGGAGCCTGTCTGTTGACAAGCGATGGCCGGCGGTGGCGCGCCCGCGAATCCCGGCCGTTGTCGGTGGTGGATACCGTGGGTGCAGGCGACTGTTTTCTCGCCGGTTTCATGGCCGCTTTGCTGGCGCGAAAAAACGGTGTGACTGGCACTGCTGACCTGCTGGCACTACCGGATGATGTGGGACGCAGCTTGCTGGCCCACGCCATGGCCAGTGCCAGCTTGTGCGTGATGCGACGCGGCTGTGTGCCCCCGACTGGGGCGGAAGTGCAGGCCAGGATTGAACAGGCAACCTGCGTATTTGACTGACGGCCGCTACCGATGCCTTACTGAAAAGATCAGGGAAAGAAGTCGGAAATCGTAAGTAAGCGTATTATCTGTCCGAAATCCTGTGCGCAGGTACGCTGCAGGACCCGGAGACACTCAGATGAACGCACCTCATACCCTGTCACGCTGGAGCGACCCTGGCTCCAGTCGCGTGCCCTTTTGGGCCTACACCGATGCGCAGCTGTACCAGCGCGAGCTGGAAAAAATCTTTTACGGCACGCACTGGTGCTATGTGGGCCTGGAGGCCGAGATTCCCAATGTGGGCGACTACAAACTCAGCCATGTCGGTGAACGACAGGTGCTGATGGTGCGGGATCGCATCGCACCCAAAGACCGTGCCACCGACCACGGCATACGCGTTGTTGAAAACCGTTGCGCCCACCGCGGCGTGCGCTTTTGCCAGAACCCGCAGGGCAATGCGCGCAGCTTTGTCTGCCCGTATCACCAGTGGACCTACAAGCTCAATGGCGACCTGGCGGGGCTGCCTTTCAAGGACGGCGTGAAAGAGGGGGATTGCGTCAACGGCGGCATGCCCGAAGGGTTCGATCTCAAGGACCATGGGCTGACCAAGTTGCGAGTCGCAGTGCTGCACGGCCTGGTGTTTGCCACTTTCAGCGATGACACCGAACCGCTGGAAGACTATCTCGGCCCGCAGATCACGCCGTGGCTGGACCGCATCTTCAAAGGCCCCGACGGAGCGCGCAAGCTGACGCTGCTGGGCTACAACCGCCAGCGCATTCCGGGCAACTGGAAGCTGATGATGGAAAACATCAAGGACCCTTACCACCCCGGCCTGCTGCACACGTGGTTTGTGACCTTCGGCCTTTGGCGTGCCGATCAGAAAAGCCGCATGGTGATGGACGGCGAGGGCCGCCATGCCGTGATGATTTCGCGCCGCAACGAGGGTGGGCAGAACGACGCCGTGACCGAAGGCGTGACCTCGTTCAAGGCCAACATGGCCCTGCATGACGACCGCCTGCTGGACGTGGTGCCCGAGCCTTGGTGGAAGATGCCCGACCCATCCAGCCCGGGCGGCGACATCACGCCCACCGTGACCATGATCACGCTGTTTCCCAGCCTGATCATCCAGCAGCAGGTCAATTCGCTGAGCACACGCCACATCGTGCCGCGTGGGGAGGGTGAGTTTGATTTCATCTGGACGCACTTCGGCTTTGCCGACGACACACCCGAAATGACGCAGCGCCGCCTGCGCCAGGCCAACCTGTTCGGACCGGCCGGTTTCGTCAGTGCGGATGACGGTGAAGTGATCGAGTTCAGCCAGGCCGGCTTTGCACAGGCCTGCGACACCGGCTCAACACTGTGCGAGCTGGGCGGCACCGGCACCGAGATGACGGAGCACATGGTCACCGAAACCCTGATCCGCAGCATGTATRCCTACTGGAAGAAAGTCATGGGTCTATGACGGCGAGTGAACAGGGACTGCAGCGCCTGATGCTGCAACTGGAGGTGGACCAGCTCAACGCAGCCTACGCGGCGGCGCTGGACGAAAAGCGGTTTGATGCGTGGCCGGAATTCTTTGTGGAGGAGGGCAATTACAAGGTGCAGGCCCGCGAGAATTTTGACCGCGGCCTGCCGCTGGCCCTGATGGCGCTGGAAAGCCGGGGCATGATGAAGGATCGGGTGTATGGCGTCACGCAGACGATCTATCACGGGCCTTACTACATGCGCCACATCGTCAGCCCGGCGCGCATCCTCTCGGAAGAAGGCGATGTCGTCAAGGCCGAGGCCAACTACGCGGTGTTTCGCACCAAGCCGGGTGGGGTGAGCGAGGTCTACAACGTCGGGCGTTATATCGACGAGATCATCAAAAAAGACGGCGTCCTGAAATTCAGGAGCCGTCTTTGTGTGTATGACAGCGAGATGATCCTCAACTCGCTGATCTATCCGGTATAGAGGGAATAGAAATAGCCGGCGCAATCGGTACCCACCCGGCAGGTGCCGAGCCCGCGTTGTCTGGCGTTTCTTCTAGCGCCTCTTCCCGACTTCATTACCGATCAGGGCGCCCGCTGCTGCGCCGCCTACGGTACCCAGGGTGCTGCCGAAAACGGCATTGCCCACGACACCACCTGCGACTGCACCAACACCGGTGCCTATCTGTGCATTGGTCGGGCTGGTGCTGCAACCACCCAGGCCGATCAGTGCCGCCGCTGCTACTGCTGACATCATCAATTTCGTATTCATCTTGTCCACCTTTGCTCAGAGTTTCAGGCTCTTGCTGGGGTATTCACATCGTGAAGTCCTGACCTTGCCTGTGATTTCACTGTAGGGGGACGGATATTTGGAGGTTGTAGGAGAAAGTTGCCG
>NZ_JBFUCA010000399.1:0-4044 GCF_056405475.1 Polaromonas sp. P1_G4 | reverse complement strand
GGGCGTGGACAACATGGAGCCGAAAACACCGCCATTGGAGATCGAGAAAGTACCGCCGGACATTTCTTCAATGCCCAGCTTGCCGTCGCGTGCCTTGGCACCGTATTCGGCAATCTTCTTCTCGATGTCGGCAAAGCTCATCTGGTCTGCATTGCGCAGAATGGGCACCACCAGGCCGCGCGGGGAACCGACGGCGATGCCGATATCGAAGTAGCCGTGGTAAACGATGTCATTGCCGTCAACCGATGCGTTGAGTACAGGGTACTTCTTCAGCGCATGCACAGCGGCCTTGACGAAGAAGCTCATGAAGCCGATCTTCACGCCGTGTTCTTTTTCAAACTTTTCCTGGAAACGCTTGCGCATTTCCATCACAGGCGCCATGTTCACTTCATTGAACGTGGTCAGGATGGCGTTGGTGGCCTGCGATTGCAGCAGGCGCTCGGCGATACGCGCGCGCAGGCGGCTCATGGGCACGCGCTGCTCAGGGCGGTCACCCAGATCGGAAGGTTTGGCGGAAGCAGCAACCTGCGGCAAGGCCGCAGTAGGCACGCCTGTGGGAATGGCAACAGCAGCGGCCGGCTTGGCACCGCCAGCAGCCGCACCGAGGACATCGCCCTTGGTGACGCGACCATCCTTGCCAGTCCCGGGCACCGAGCCGGCAGCCAGGTTATTGTCGGCCATCAACTTGGCTGCAGCGGGCATGGGAACGCCAGCCATGGAACCACCGGCTGCGGGAGCAGGTGCGGAGGCCACAGCAGCGGCAGGTGCTGCAGCGGCGGCCGCCGGGGCGGCTGCAGGAGCAGCGGCACCCGCTTTGCCTTCGGTGTCGATCCGGGCAATCACCTGATCTGACACCACCGTGCCGCCGTCCGCGACGACCAGCTCGGTCAGCACGCCGGCGGAAGGCGCCGGCACTTCCAGCACCACCTTGTCGGTTTCGATCTCAATCAGGATTTCATCCACAGCGATTGCATCACCGACTTTTTYCTTCCACTGCAGCATGGTGGCCTCGGCCACGGACTCGGACAACTGGGGGACTTTGACTTCTACGATAGCCATGTTGATTCTTTCGGGTTCGTTCTTGTGTTCGTGTTCTTGGTTCGGGGAGGGGCGACCTTATTTGGTCAGCACAAAGCCCTTGAGCTTGGCAAACGCGCCGTCCACCAGCGCCTTTTGCTGCTCCTGGTGCAGGTGCGAATAACCCACAGCCGGTGATGCCGAAGCAGCACGGCCGGAATAGCCCAGTTTTTGACCTTCGAACATGTTCTCGTGGATGTAGTGCTGCACAAAGAACCAGGCACCCTGATTTTGTGGCTCGTCCTGGCACCACACGATGTCGGTGGCGTTCGGGTACTTTTTCAGCTCGGCCGCAAAAGCCTTGTGCGGGAACGGATAAAGCTGCTCAACACGAATAATGGCCGTATCGTCAATGCCCTTTTCTTCACGTTTCTTGGCCAGGTCGTAATACACCTTGCCCGAGCACGCGATGATGCGCTTGACCTTGTCTGCCTTCTTGTTGATGTCATCCTTGGTCTCGGGGATGATGGTCTGGAACCCACCCTTGGTGAATTCGGACAGCGGCGAGGTGGCGTCCTTGTTCCGCAGCAGCGACTTGGGCGTCATGATGACCAGCGGCTTGCGCAGGTTGCGCACCATCTGGCGGCGCAACACGTGGAAGATCTGGCTGGCGGTCGTCGGTTGCACCACCTGCATGTTGGTGTCCGCCGACAGTTGCATGAAACGTTCCAGGCGTGCCGAACTGTGCTCCGGGCCCTGGCCTTCATAGCCGTGCGGCAGCATCAGCGTGATACCGTTGACACGGCCCCACTTCACTTCACCGGAAGCGATGAACTGGTCGATCACGACCTGCGCGCCATTGGCGAAGTCGCCGAACTGGGCTTCCCAGATCACCAGCGTGTTCGGATCGTTCGAGGCATAGCCGTATTCAAACGCCAGAACGGCCTCTTCCGACAGGATGGAGTCGATGACAACGAACGGAGCCTGGTTGTCGGCCACGTTCTGCAGCGGCACATAGGTGCCGGTGTCGAACTTTTCGCGATTCTGGTCGTGAATGACGGCATGGCGGTGCGTGAACGTGCCGCGTCCGCAATCTTCGCCCGACAGGCGCACCGGGTAGCCACTTGCCACCAGTGAGGCAAACGCCATGTGCTCGCCCATGCCCCAGTCCACAGGGACGTCGCCGCGGCCCATGGCTGCGCGGTCGTCATACACCTTCTTGACCAGCTGATGCGGCGTCACGGTCGCGGGAATGGCCGTGATCTTGTCGGCCAGGCGCTTCCACTCGGCCATCGGGATCGCGGTGTCACCGGCATCGGTCCACTTCTTGCCCAGGTAAGGCACCCAGTCAACCGCATACTTGCTCTTGAAGTTGGTGAGAACCGGATCAAAGGTGCTCTTGCCGGCATCCAGCGCGGCGCGCGTGGCCTTGACCATGTCGTCGCCCAGGGTGTCGCCCATGCCCTGTGCCGTCAGTTTGTCGGCGTACAGGCGGCGGGTGCCGGGGTGCTGTGCAATCTTCTTGTACATCAGCGGCTGGGTCAGCGCAGGCGTGTCCTGTTCGTTGTGACCCAGCTTGCGGAAGCAGATGATGTCGACCACGACATCCTTCTGGAACTCCATGCGGAACTCGAGGGCCAGCTGGGTAGCCAGCACCACGGCTTCCGGGTCGTCGCCATTGACGTGCAGCACCGGCGCTTCAATCATCTTGACGACGTCGGAGCAGTACAGCGTCGAGCGGCTGTCGCGCGGGTCGCTGGTGGTGAAACCGATCTGGTTGTTGATCACGATGTGGACCGTTCCGCCGGTGAAATAACCGCGGGTTTCGGCCAGCGCCAGCGTTTCCATCACAACGCCCTGCCCTGCAAAAGCGGCATCACCGTGCACCAGCACCGGCAGTACCTGCAGGCCTTTGGGATCGGCGCGACGGTCCATGCGGGCGCGTACCGAACCTTCAACCACGGGATTGACGATTTCCAGGTGAGAGGGATTGAAAGCCAAAGTCAGGTGGACCGGGCCGCCAGGGGTGGTCACGTCGGAGCTGAAGCCCTGGTGGTATTTGACGTCACCGCTTGGCAGGTCTTCAGGCGCGGTGTGGTCGAACTCGGCGAACAGGTCGGCGGGGACTTTGCCCAGGGAATTGACCAGCACATTCAGGCGGCCGCGGTGGGCCATGCCGATCACTATTTCCTGCACGCCCTTGATACCGCCCTGCTGGATCAGCTCGTCCATGCAGGCGATGAAGCTTTCGCCGCCTTCCAGCGAAAAGCGCTTCTGGCCGACGTACTTGGTGTGCAGGAAACGCTCCAGGCCTTCGGCTGCGGTCAGCCGGTCCAGGATGTGGAGCTTCTTTTCCTTGGTGAAATTGGGTTTGCTGCGAATCGATTCGAGCTTTTGCTGCCACCAGCGCTTGTGGTTCTGGTCGGTCGCGTACATGTACTCGGCGCCAATCGTGCCGCAGTAGGTTTCGCGCAGCGCGTTCATGAGCTCGCGCAGGCTCATGGTGTCTTTGCCGAAGAACGTGTTGCTGGTGTTGAACACGGTTTCCTGGTCGGCGTCGCTGAAACCGTAGAAAGACGGCTCCAGTTCGGGAATCTTGTCGCGTTCGGCACGCTTGAGTGGATCCAGGTCGGCCCAGCGTGCGCCGACGTTGCGGTAGGCGGCGATCAGTTGCTGGACGGCCGTGCGCTTGCGGCCCATTTCGGAGTCGGCGCCGCTGGCGACCACAACTTTGGTCTGGCCCTGCTTGGCGCGCTCGGCAAAGGCGTTGACGACCGGCAGATGCGGAACGTCCTTGGCATTGCTGCCGTCGACGGCGGGAACGTGCTGGAGTGCGTCGAAATACTCGCGCCAGTTGTCGGGCACGCTGCCGGGGTTGGCAAGGTAGTTTTCGTACATCTCTTCGACATAGGGCGCGTTGCCGCCGAAGAGATAGGTGTTGCCTTGATAGGCTGAATAGACGGACGATGCCGTCGGGATGGAACTCATATCCGCTGACCTCCGTTTCCCTTGGGGAAACATTAGCTG
>NZ_JBFUCA010000398.1:0-4046 GCF_056405475.1 Polaromonas sp. P1_G4 | reverse complement strand
CCCTTGAGGGGGGAACAGGCTACACGCAGTGAGCCTGGACGGGGGTGCTATTGAAATACCTTCTCGGCTACCCCGACAGTCTGCAGACCCAGGTGCAGCAGCTGCTGGCGCAGGGCCGGCTGGGTGAGGTGCTGCTTGCCAAATACCCCCTTGCCCATGGCGTGCGGACGGACAAGGCCCTGTACGACTACGTGATGGGACTCAAAAGCGAGTTTTTACGCAGCTCGGAGCCGCTTTCCAAAGTCGCTTTTGACAGCAAGCTGCACGTGATTGCCCATGCGCTGGGCACACACACCACTGTTTCCAGGGTCCAGGGCAGCAAACTTAAAGCCAAGCGTGAAATCCGGGTGGCAACGCTGTTCAGGGAAGTGCCGGAAGAGTTTTTGCGGATGATTGCGGTGCACGAACTGGCCCACATCAAGGAAAAAGCGCACGACAAGGCTTTTTACCAGCTCTGCACCCATATGGAGCCGCGCTACCACCAGTATGAATTTGACCTGCGGGTGTACCTGACGCATATGGATGCGGTGGGCCGGCTGGAGTGGCCTTCAGCCTGACCCCACTGCGGTGTGGCCACAGCCGTCCGTGCGGGTTTCGAATCGGTCAAATTTACAAGGAAAAGGCCTGAAACCCAATACAGTCTTGCGCCATCAGCTATTCATTTAATAGCATCTCCGGCAAACGCATCTCAGGGAATCAGCCCCATCGCGTGCATATACGCCGGGTGCAGCATCAGTTCGTCCCATTCGTGGGCTGGGGTGGCGGGCAGCAGGTCCAGCCGGCGCAGCTCGCTGGACTCCAGCGCTTCCCACTGGCCCTTGAGCAGCGCCTCGGCCATGCCGTCCAGCAGTTCGTCCACCGGTTTGCCCTCCCCCACCGACTGGTTGCACAGCAGGACCATGTCGCAGCCGGCGTTCAGCGCCGTGACAGCAGCCTCGGTGTAGCTGACTTCCTTGCCGTCAATGAGGCGTGCGCCGGCCATGCTCAGGTCGTCGCTGAAAATCGCGCCGCCAAAACCCAGCTGGCCGCGCAGGATGTAAGTCAGCCACTTTTCCGAAAAACCTGCCGGCCTGGCGTCCACCTTGGGGTAAATCACATGTGCCGGCATCACGCTGGTGAGCGTGGTGTTCAGCCACTCATAAGGCGCGGCGTCGTCGGCCAGGATGGCGTTCAGGCTGCGTTTGTCGACCGGGATGTCGGTATGGGAGTCGGCCTTGACGAAACCATGGCCGGGGAAGTGCTTGCCGCAATTGGCCATACCCGCCTGCAGCAGGCCGTGCATCAGGCTTTTGGCCAGCAGCGTGACCACGCGCGGGTCGCGGCCAAAGGCGCGGTCGCCGATGACCCCGCTTTCACCCCAATCGAGGTCCAACACCGGCGTGAAACTGAAATCAACGCCGCAAGCGCGCAACTCGGCACCCAGCACGTAGCCACAGGCGGTGGCGGCGTTGGTGGCCGCAAGCTGGTCCTTCATCCACAGCGAGCCCAGCGCGCGCATAGGCGGCAGGTGGGTAAAACCATCCGTCCTGAAGCGCTGCACGCGGCCGCCTTCGTGGTCCACGCAAATCAGCAAGTCCGGCCGGATGCTCTTTATCTCAGCACAGAGCGCGCTCAGTTGCCGGCGGTCTTGCCAGTTGCGGCCAAACAGGATGATCCCGCCGGTCAAGGGGTGCTTGAGGCGCCGGCGGTCAGCCTTGGTCAGCGTGAGGCCGGCGATGTCGATGATGAGGGGAGCGTGCTGGGTCATGGGATTGAAATCAGGAATTAAATACTATTAAATTGATAGCTGCCAGCGCAATATTGACGGGCGCTAGGGGCCATTTTTCTCTACAACCACAAAACTGGCGGCGTAATCGGTTTCGTCGGTGACGGACACATGGGCAGTGAGCTGGCGGGCTTCAAACCAGGCCTTGAGCGTGCCGTGCAGCACGATCTCGGGTTTACCGCTGGGCGCCTTGGCGATTTCGCAGCTGCGCCAGGTCATGGGCATGCGCATGCCGGTGCCGATCGCCTTGCTGAAAGCCTCTTTGGCTGAAAACCGGGTGGCAAGGTAGCTGACGCCGCGGTCGGGCCAGCGCGCGCTGCGGTGTTTCCAGGTGGCAAGTTCACCGTCGCTCAGGATCCTGCGGGCAAACCGTTCGCCATGCCTCTCAAGGCTGGCGCGGATGCGGCGCACGTCGCAGATGTCAGTTCCAATACCGTAAATCATCTAGCACCCAATCGCCGCAAAGTGACACGCAAAAAGCCAGCAYGAGCCGCGGRACYGGCTTCGCCGGGCCGCAGGCGGGCGGCCCCCTCGGGGGGCAGGAAGCCACACGCAGTGGGCGACCGTGGGGGCTCCACTCATGCGGGGGCGAATGCCTGGGTGATGCTAAGCAGGTAACGCCTGGTGGTCGCGGCGTAACCCAACTCGAGCGCGTCGGCAACAAAAGCGTGGCCTATCGACACCTCCAGCACGCCGGGGACTTCGCGCACAAACTCCGTGAGGTTGTCGCAGTTCAGGTCGTGGCCGGCGTTGATGCCCAGGCCGGCTGCCGCGGCGGCCTGGCCCGCACGGGTAAAGCGCGCCAGGACTTCGGCCTTTTCAGGGGTGGGCCAAGCGCGCGCGTAGGTCTCGGTATAAAACTCCACCCGGTCGGCGCCCACGGCCTTGGCTGCTGCCATGGCTTCGGGAACCGGGTCCATGAAAAGGCTGACCCGCACACGGCGGTCATGGACCTGTTCTATCAGGGGCTGCAGGCGCTCCGCGTCTTCGGGGAAATTCCAGCCATGGTCGCTGGTGAACTGGTCCTCGCTGTCGGGCACAAAAGTGCACTGGTGCAGCGGCAGGCCCCTGGCGGCCAGATCGTGCACAAAGCCCATCAGGTTCTGGAGCGGGTTGCCTTCGATGTTGAATTCGCGGTCTGGCCAGTCCTTCATCAGCGCGGCGAGTTCAAAGACGTCGTCACGGCGGATATGCCGCTCGTCGGGCCGCGGGTGCACCGTGATGCCTTGGGCGCCGGCCTCCAGGCACAGCTCGGCGGCGCGCCGCACGCTGGGAATGTCCAGGTGCCGGGAGTTGCGCAGCAAGGCGACCTTGTTGACGTTGACCGACAGTGCGGTCTTGTCATACACATGGGACACGAGGGGAACGGGCGAAAGGAGTTTCATGGCGGTTGCTCGTTAGAAAGCTTGCAGGTCCATCATCATCTGCCGGGTTTTCAGGACCTTGACGCCGCAATGGTAGTGCAGCAGCCCGCGCAACTGGGTTTTAAGCTCATTGAAACCGGGGATACAGGCCCGTACCGTGTCAGAGAACAGCGCCTCGTCACCCAGCGCCTGTTGCAGCGCCTGCCATTGCCCGCCGGGCAGGCTGACGCGATCGTCGTCGTGCGCTTGCCGGAGCCCCGCCTCTGGCACCAGCACATAGCGGGTGTCCGGATCGAGCGGCGCCAGCGTGGCGGTTTCGGCGTCCAGCAGGGGTAAAAGGCCGATGTCGCGCAGCAGCCGCAGCTCAAACGCGCGCAGCGCCAGCTGCAGGGTTTCGGCACTTTGTGCGGCGATCAATTGCACCGTGGCGGCGTAGGCGTCAAACAGCACGGGATGCGGGTCGTCACGCGCCATCAGGCGCATGAGCAGCTCGTTGAGGTAATAACCCGACAGCAAGGCATCCCCCGTAGGCATAACGTGACCTCCCTGCCACTCAGCGCTTTTCAGGGTACGGATTTCGGCATCGCCACCAAAGGCAATGTGCAGCGGCTGCAAAGGCAGCAAGATCGGCCGGAAACTGGAACTGGGCTTTTTGGCTCCCCGCGCCACCAACGCCACCCGCCCATACTTGCGGGTGAACACCTCCAGGATCAGGCTGGACTCGCTCCAGTCGTAGCGATGCAGGACGTAGGCGGGCTCGTCACCTATGCGCTTGGTCGCCATGTTCAGGGATTCAAACGGTTTAAAGAAGGCAGGCCAGCATGAGCCGCGGAACTGGCTTTGCCAGGCCGCAGGCGGGCGGCCCCCTCGGGGGGCAGGGAACTACACGAAGTGAGCGACCGTGGGGGCCGGGGGCC
>NZ_JBFUCA010000397.1:0-4062 GCF_056405475.1 Polaromonas sp. P1_G4 | reverse complement strand
CGGTAGCGCTGCGGCAAAAAGTAAAACCGCTCGGCCAGCCAGTAAATCCCGGTGACCACCGATGCCAGGAACAGCAGCAGGGAAAAGTTTCCGTCCACGACGCCGAAGTACCAGGCAGCGCCATAACCCACAAAGGCGGCCAGCACCACGGCCGTGATCGTGCTCATTGCGCCGCGCATCAATCTTCCACCTGCAAAATGGCCAGGAAGGCTTCCTGAGGGACTTCAACGGAACCGATTTGTTTCATGCGTTTTTTACCCGCTTTTTGTTTTTCAAGGAGCTTGCGTTTGCGTGAAATATCGCCGCCGTAGCACTTGGCGATCACGTTTTTGCGCAGCGCCTTGATTGTCTCACGCGCAATAATGTTGGCCCCGATCGCCGCCTGGATGGCCACATCGAATTGCTGCCGGGAAATGATCTCGCGCATTTTGGCCACCACCGCCCGGCCGCGGTAGGCCGACTGGCTGCGGTGGACGATGATGGACAGCGCATCGACCTTCTCGCCGTTCAGCAAGATGTCCACCTTGACCACATCGGATGCCCGGAACTCCTTGAATTCGTAGTCCATTGACGCATAGCCGCGGGAGACGGACTTGAGCTTGTCGAAGAAGTCCAGCACGATCTCGCCCAGTGGCATTTCGTAGGTCAACATGACCTGCTTGCCGTGGTAAGCCATGTTCAGCTGGACGCCGCGTTTCTGGTTGGCCAGCGTCATCACGGCGCCCACATAGTCCTGCGGCATATACAAGTGCACGGTCACGATGGGCTCGCGGATCTCGTTGACCTTTCCGCCGTCGGGAATTTTGGAGGGATTTTCAACCTTGAGGAGGGTTCCGTCGGATTGGAGAACTTCATAGACCACACTGGGGGCCGTCGTGATCAGATCCTGATCGAATTCCCGCTCGAGCCGCTCCTGGACGATCTCCATGTGCAGCAGCCCCAGGAAACCGCAGCGAAACCCGAAACCCAACGCTTCGCTGACCTCCGGCTCATAGTGCAGCGACGCATCATTGAGCTTGAGTTTTTCCAGTGCATCGCGCAGGGATTCGTATTCACTGGCCTCTGAGGGATACAGGCCGGCAAACACCGCAGGCTGGATTTCCTTGAAGCCGGGCAAGGCCTCGGTGGCGGTAAAGGCAGCGCCGCCTGTCCCGGGCTTGATCAGGGTCACGGTGTCGCCGACCCGCGCCGCCTGAAGCTCCTTGATGCCAGCGATGACAAAACCCACCTCGCCGGATTCGAGTGCCTGGCGAGGCTCGGTATGCGGAGTAAAGACGCCTAATTGCTCGGCGTTGTACATCGCCTCGCTGGCCATCRGCTTGATACGGTCACCCTTGGCAAGCCGGCCGTCCACAACACGCACCAGCATGACGACGCCCACATAAGCGTCGTACCAACTGTCAATGATCATGGCGCGCAACGGGCCGCCTGGATTACCTTTGGGCGGYGGAATTCTGGCAACGACGGCCTCCAGGATTTCATCGATACCCATGCCCGTCTTGGCACTGCAGGGAATCGCATCGGTCGCGTCGATACCGATCACTTCTTCGATTTCCTGCTTGGCGTTATCAGGGTCGGCCTGCGGCAAGTCCATCTTGTTGAGCACCGGCACGACTTCCACGCCGAGGTCCAGCGCGGTGTAGCAGTTGGCGACGGTCTGTGCTTCCACACCCTGGCTGGCGTCCACCACCAGCAGCGCCCCCTCGCATGCGGACAGCGAGCGGCTCACTTCATAAGAGAAGTCGACGTGGCCCGGCGTGTCGATCAGATTGAGGTTGTAGACCTCGCCGTTGAGTGCCTTGTATTTGAGCGCAGCGGTCTGCGCCTTGATGGTTATCCCACGCTCTTTTTCAATATCCATCGAATCCAGAACCTGCGCGCTCATCTCTCTGTCCTGCAAACCGCCGCAACGCTGGATGAGACGGTCAGCCAGCGTGGATTTGCCGTGATCAATGTGGGCAATGATCGAAAAATTTCTGATGTGATTCATCAACGAGAACGCCTAAGTACTTGAAAGTATTGCGAAGAGATTGAATGGAATTCGCGAGGGCCATAAAAAAGGGCGCGTCGAGTAGCGACGCGCCCTGAACCAACAATCTATGGCAACTGCGATAGTTGGAACTTCATTGTAGGCAAAAAGTCGGAGCCGAACAGTCCCGAAATGGCCATATTTTTGTCGTTGCAGGCTAGCAACATGGATCTTATGCACAACTTATTCACAATTTTATACTGCTTGTCTCTGGACAACTTGTGGGTGATCTGTGGAGCGTTCGGTATTACTCAAAATAAAGAGAGAAACCAGGTCTTTAGCCATTCCGATATATCGAAATAGCGCAGGCGGGAGCTCATATTCTACCGAAAATGGTCCATGGACCACTTTATTGTGAGTAATCACTAACAAAAAATCAGGTCTGGCCCCTCGCAAAATATATTTTTGCGAAGCACCAAATTCCCGCGCCAGACATCAAAAACCCCCATAGCCCGGCAGGGTATGGGGGTTAAAGACAGCCGCACATGCTGCCGCGCCGCCGCGAGAAAGCGCCCTGGGTAGCGCCTTCAGCGGGAAGGCCTGATCAATGCGTATTGCGCCCACTCACCCCGGCGGAACAACACGTTGATGGCCTTGGACTTGTCGATTTTGGCAAGGGCCGCTTCAAATTCCTTGACGCTGGTGACTTCGGAGTTGGCAATCGCCACAATCACGTCGCCTTCTTTCAGGCCGGCCCGCGCAGCAGCTCCTTCGGCGGTGTCCACCTTGACGCCACCCTTGACCTTCAGCTCTTTCTTCTGTGCATCGGGCACTTCACTAACGGCCAGACCCAAAGCCTGTGCTGCACCCGCCACCGGGGGCTTGGGCTCAGGGCCCGCCGAAGCCTTGCGCGCGGGTTTTTCGGCCTCGACCTCACCAATCGTGACCGAAAGGTCCTTGCTCGCGCCGCGCCTGAAGACAGTCACCACGGCCTTGGTCCCCGGCTTCACGTTGCCGACCATGCGCGGCAAGTCGCTGGATTTTTCAATCGGTTTGCCGTCGAACTTGATGATGATGTCGCCAGCTTCAATGCCCGCTTTTTCTGCGGGTGCGCCGCTCTCAACACCCCTGACCAGTGCGCCCTGCGCCTTGCCCAGGCCAATCGATTCCGCCACCTCTTTGGTGACCTGGTCGATCTGCACACCGATGCGGCCCCGCGTGACCTTGCCGCTCGTGCGCAACTGATCGGACACGCGCGCTGCCTCATCTATGGGAATGGAMAAGGAAATGCCCTGGAAGCCGCCGGAGCGCGAATAAATTTGGCTGTTGATGCCAACCACCTCACCGCGCATATTGATCAGGGGCCCGCCGGAGTTGCCGGGGTTGATGGCCACGTCGGTCTGGATAAACGGCAGGTAGTCGCCGGTATCCCGCTGCTTGGCACTCACGATACCTGCAGTCACGGTGTTTTCCAGGCCAAATGGCGAGCCGATGGCCATCACCCATTCCCCGACCTTGAGGCGGTTGATGTCGCCAATCTTCACTGCGGGCAGCCCCGTCGCTTCAATCTTGACGACGGCAACGTCACTGCGCTTGTCCGCACCGATGATTTTGGCTTTGAATTCGCGCTTGTCGGTCAACGTGACAATGACTTCATCAGCGCCTTCGACCACATGCGCGTTGGTCATCACAAAGCCGTCGGCCGTCAGGATGAAACCCGACCCGACGCCGCGTGGCTGGTCTTCGTCAGGCTGAGGGCTGCGGTCCGGCCGGGGTGCGCGGGGCATATTGGGGGGGATCGGTATGCCAAAGCGCTTGAAGAATTCCAGCATCTGTTCGTCCGCACTCCCTGAAGCCGCTGCCTTGGCTTTCTCCAGGGTGCGGATATTGACCACCGAAGGACCCACCTGCTCCACCAGGTCCGTGAAATCCGGCAATGTACGGTTCTGCGCCCAGACCGGCGCGACCGGCAGCACCGCCAGGACCGCCGTGCTTCCTACGATGGCCGCCGTCAGGCAGGAGCGCAGGGGTTTCCAGTTCAATTCAAGCATCATCAGCCTCGTCATAAATGTTGTCATCCGGCAATCACACCC
>NZ_JBFUCA010000396.1:0-4063 GCF_056405475.1 Polaromonas sp. P1_G4 | reverse complement strand
CAATTGCGCAATGCCATGTCAATCGGCGAAGGCAGCCCCGCCGTGTTTTTCCAGCGCCCCATGTCGATCACGCTGGTCGTGATTGTGGTTGCGGTGCTGGTGCTTCCGCGTATGGCTAAATACTGGAAGGCGAAAAAACCTGCAAGTTGAGTTTTATTACTAAAAGGAGATGACATGCTGAACATCAAACGACGCACCGCATTGGGTGGGCTCGCCGGGTTGGGCCTGACCACGTTGGGCAGTACATTCCCCGCATTGGCGCAATCCGCCAAGGCGCCGGCAGCTGTCGCTTCTCCAAAAGGCAAGACCGCCAAACTAACTTCGAAACTGCGCATTGTGATACCGGCCAACGCCGGCGGGGGCTGGGACCAGACCGGCCGTGCGTTGGGTACGGCCTTGCTGGGTGTCGGCGCCGCTGACGAGATCGAATACGAAAACAAGGGCGGCAAGGGCGGCACCATCGGCCTGGCGTATTACGCCGAAAAATACGGCAACGATCCCAACACCCTGTTGATGGGCGGTATGGTCATGGTGGGCGCGGTTGCCTTGCAAAAACCCGCGGTCGACATGACTCGCATCCAGCCGATAGCCCGCCTGACCAGTGACTACCTCGTGGTGGTGGTCGCTGCCAGCTCGCCGATCCGTACCGTTGCCGATCTTGCCAGCCGGCTGCGCACCAACCCCAAAGACGTGCCGATCGCCGGCGGGTCGGCCGGTGGTGTGGATCATGTGTTTGCGGGGGTGCTGACCCGAGCCTCCCAAAGCAAACCGGAAGAACTGGTGTATTTGCCTTTCGCCGGCGGTGCCGAGGTGGTACAGGCCGTGCTGGGTGGCAAGGCAGTGGCCGGCATATCGGGCTACAGCGAGTTCAGCGATGAACTCGCCAGCGGAAAATTGCGTGCCATTGGCGTGTCGTCCAAGCGCACGGTTTTTGGCATTCCCTCGATTCGCGAGCAGGGGCTCGATGTGGACATGGCCAACTGGCGTGGTGTGTTTACCGGCCAAAACGTGGCACCCGCCCGCCAGGCCGAAATGGTCGAAGCGGTGAAAGCCGCCGCTGGGTATGAGTCCTGGCAAAAAACACTGAAGCAGAACCACTGGGATTCTTCGCTGCTCTCGGGACCCGGTTTTACCAGCTTCATTGACTTTGACCTGACGACCTCGCGAGTCATGGTGCACCTGCTCAAGCTCAAAGCCTGACGCTCTGCGGCAGGGTTTTCGGGAGGGGCGGCCGCGTGGGTCACCCCTTTTCTTTCTCCGGCGTCCATCTGATGGATGGCATGGAAAGTGCTGTAACTGTTGGGGAAACCGGCGCATGCCGGCCTGCTGCCTGATACATGCCACCACCGCTGGAGAATCTCATGCCGACTGTTCGACGACGTATTTTTCTCGGTGGGCTTTCCTGCCTGGGCGCAGCTGCCGCCGGCGTTGTCCCTGCACCCTTGTGGGCACAGGCTGCCGTGAAGGGCAAGCTTGCGCCCAGATTGCGCATCGTCATACCAGCCGCCTCGCGCAGCACGCTGGACGAAGCGGGCCGTGCCCTCGGCGATGCCCTGGTCGGCCTGGGCCTGAGCGACGAGATTGAATACGAAAACAAGGAGGGGCACGGCGGCACCACAGGGCTGGCCTGGTATGCCGGCAAGTACGGCTCCGATCCCAATGCGCTTTTCATGGGTGACAGCAACCTGGTCGGCGCAGTGGCTTTGCAAAAACCAGCCGTGGACCTGACCCGGCTCCGCCCGGTGGCCCGCCTGACCAGCGACTACCTGGTGGTGGTGGTCGCCGGCAACTCGCCCATCAAGACCGTCAACGAACTGGCTGAGCGCCTGCGCACCAGCCCCAGGCTGACGCCCATGGCGATTGGTTCTGTTGGGGGTGTGGACCACGTGTTCGCCGGCCTGCTGGCCAAGTCTGCCGGTAGCCGCCCTGAAGACCCGGTGTATCTGCCCTTTGCCCGCAATTTTGAATTGGTGGATGCGGTATTGACCGGCAAGGCGGTGGCCGGTGTTTCCGGATACGGAACTTTCAGCGCAGAACTGGCCAGCGGCAAGCTGCGCGCCGTGGGTGTGTCATCCAAGAAGACAAGCTACGGTGTGCGGTCCATGCGGGAGCAGGGGCTGGACCTGGATATGGCGAACTGGCGGGCAGTTTTTACCGGCCAGGGCGTCACGCCCGCGCGCCAGTCGGAGATGGTTGACGGCGTCAAGGCGTCGCTGGCCTATGAGCTGTGGAAAAAAACGCTCAAGGAAAGTTACTGGGAGCAGTCCTGGCTGTCCGGGGCTGACCTCACCAACTTTATCGACTTTGATACCAAGACCACACAGCTAATGATGCAGCTGCTCAAGCTCAAGGCTTGATAGCCACCGCAAGGAATATGGCTTATTGGTTGGCACCCAGGGCCCGCGCGCGCTGGCGTGTGCTGGTCAATTCCGCAGCTTCTGCGCCGGCTACCGGCCAGCCTGAAAGATGCAGCTGCGCCAGCTCGGCAAGCCCCGCAATCCATTCATGGCTGTCGTTCAGGCAAGGGATGTAGCTGAATTCCTTGCCGCCCGCATGCAGGAAAGCTTCGCGGGCTTCCATGTTGATTTCCTCCAGCGTTTCGAGGCAGTCGCCGGTAAAACCGGGGCAAATCACATCGACCCGCCCGACACCTGCCTTTGCCAGGGCCACCAGTGTGGGCTCGGTATACGGCTCAAGCCATTTGGCCTTGCCAAAGCGCGACTGGAAGGTGACCTTGTACTGCGCAGGCTGCAGGCTCAGTTGGGTGGCCAGCAGCCGGGCGGTTTTATGGCATTCACAGTGATACGGGTCGCCCAGCTTCAGCGTGCGCTCGGGTACCCCGTGAAAGCTCATGACCAGCTGCTCGCCGCGGCCGGCGGTGCGCCAGTGTTCGCGCACGCGTGCCGCCAGCGCGCTGATATAGCCGGGATGATCGTGGTAGTGGTTGACAAAGCGGAACTCGGGGATGCGGCGTATGCGCGCCGCCCAGGCGTAGACCGCATCAAAAACGCTGGCCGTGGTGGTGCCGCTGTATTGCGGATAGGCCGGCAGGATGAGGATGCGCGTGACGCCGTCGGCCTTGAGCTGATCAAGCTGCGAGGCGATGGATGGATGGCCGTAACGCATGGCGTAACGCACCTCGACGGGCAGTCCACGCACTGCCAGGTAACCGCGCAGCATGACGGCCTGCTTTTGCGTCCACACCCGCAGCGGCGAGCCTTCCTTCATCCAGATGCTGGCGTATTTGGCCGCAGACTTTTTGGGCCGCACGCGCAGGATGATTCCGTGCAGGATCAGCCACCAGAGCGCTCTGGGGATTTCAACCACGCGCGGGTCGCTTAAAAACTCCGCGAGGTAGCGGCGCAATGCCGGTGCCGTCGCTTCATCGGGCGTACCCAGGTTGCAGAGCAGGACGGCCGTGCCGCAGGCCGTGGGCGTGGCTGGCGCTGCACCGTGCGTGAAGGGGGGTTCGGGGTTGAAAGGCGTGAGGATGCGCGAGCGAAAAGACATGGGTTATTCTCGCCTATCCCATTGACGCTGCCTATGCTTGACCTGTCCACCATAAAAGCCATCACACTTGACCTCGATGACACCCTGTGGCCCATCTGGCCTGCCATTGAAAGGGCCGAGAAAGCACTGGACGACTGGCTCAGCCAGCATGCACCGATGACCGCGGCGCTGTTTTCCAACCCGGCGGCGCGCCATGAGATCCGGGAGCACGTCACACGCTCGCGCCCGGAGCTCAAATACAACCTGAGCGCGATACGCCGGGAGGCGATACGGGTGGCGCTGTACCGCTCCGGCGAAGACCCGTTGCTGGCGGAGGMTGCGTTCAACGTCTTCTTTGAAGAGCGCAACCGGGTCACCTTGTTTGAAGACGCGGTGCTGGCGCTGGAATTCCTGTCCGGGCGTTACCCGCTGGTGGCGGTTTCCAACGGCAACGCGGACGTCGAACGAATCGGCATCGGCCGGTATTTCAGGGCGGCCATCAGCGCCCAGCAGTTCGGTGTGGGCAAGCCCGACCCGCGCATTTTTCATGCGGCAGCTGGGGCCGTGGAGGTAC
>NZ_JBFUCA010000395.1:0-4076 GCF_056405475.1 Polaromonas sp. P1_G4 | reverse complement strand
GTCTTGATGGTGACCTGCCAGCCGGCGTAGCTCACAGCCTGCATGCCTTCGGCCTGCAGCGCAATGGCCAGCAATGCGCTGGAAGCCTGCTCGCCGGTAGCAGCCAGCGCATCAAGCTCGCGGCCATAAGCATCGCTTGTCCTGGCGGGCGCCAGTTCTTTGGCCAGGCCGAGCAAACGGTTGGTTTCGCCGCTCATGGCACTGGGAACGACCACCATCTGGTGGCCGGCCCGCGCCCATTTGGCCACGCGTTTGGCGACATTGCGGATGCGCTCGGTAGAGCCCATCGACGTGCCGCCGTATTTATGAACGATCAATGCCATTGCAGGATGTCAATCAGGAGTTGTTGCGGATTTTTTGCCGGGGACCTGTGTAAAAGCGCCCATTTGAGGGCTTTTAACGGCGATTTCGCGCCAGCAAAGCCTTCAATTATACCTAGGGACTACTACCCGGTTAGCTCGCCTTATCCCCTGCAGCCGCATAGTTCAGCACCGGGCCATTGCGCGTGACATGCCCGCTCGCCACCTTAAGGTGGATCCGGTGCCCGCGCGTGGTGCAGGCGGCGATTTGCAGGAGCAGTTGGTCGAGCTGTGCTGCGCTGGGAGTAGCTTGCTGCAGCGTTAGCCAATAGCGCAGCACATTGGCCTGCCGCGGCTGTGACAGGGATTGCAGGGATTTGATCACCGGGGGGGTTCCCACGGCAACCAGGTCTTGCTGTGCCACCTCGACCAACAACCCGTGCGCCTGGGCCGCGTGGCGCGCGCTGCGTGCAAAGGTTTCGCGAAACTGCGGAAAGGTTTGCGCCAACGCGGGCAGYAGGCGGGCCCGGATGCGATTGCGTGTGAACTGCTCGTCGGTGTTGGTCGGGTCTTCCACCCAGGTGATGCCGCGCGTCACCAGCCAATCGCGCAGCAATGCCCCGGGCACCGTCAGCAGCGGACGGTAATAGGTCATGCCGTCACGCTCCCATTGCGCCGGCATGGCGGCCAGCCCGGGCAGCCCCGCTCCGCGCGACAGCGCCAGCAGCATGGTCTCCACCTGATCATCGGCATGCTGGGCAATTGCTATGTTTTTAATAGCTGCTTGCGCAGATCCTTCCTGGGCTGCAGCCTTAAACGCCGCATAACGCGCCTTTCGTGCCGCGTCTTCCGGGCTCTCGCCGGAGGCGTGGCGGGCGTCCACACGCTGGACGATTAGCGGCACATTGAGCTGCGCGCAGAGGGCAACGCAGTGCTGCTCAAAGTCATCGGCCGCCGCCTGCAAGCCGTGATGAATATGAATGGCGTGAACCTGCCCCGGCCATTTCTCGGCGCAGGCCACCAGCAAGGCGACAGAATCGGCGCCGCCGCTGAGCGCTACGGCCAGCGGCAAAGCAGGTTGAAATTGGGAAATCGCAGCGGCGATCACGGCGCCGTCATTCATGGCTTGGCTTCGGCGAATCTTTCCCGGTCAATCCTGGCCCGCACCCATAGCACCCCGAGCGTGCCACCGATGGCGAACCAGCACCACAGGAGGTAGACGCCGCGTAGCGCTATGCCAAAAATACTCGAGACCAAACCATGGTCCCGCCAGGAGGGCGCCCCACCATCCGCAACAGGCCAGATGGCAGCAAAAACCAGCAGGAAACACCAGAACAGCAGGCCCCAGACCAACATGCGGTTCGGACTCTTGATTCGCGCGTAGCGGTCATGCTTGACTAGATAGTCCAGCCCGGCCCACAAGCCCACAAGGCCGGCAACAGGCGAAATCAGCCAGAGCATCGCGTAGTAGAAGCGCAGAAAAGGGTCGTAACCAGGAATCTTAGGCAACTGGTCCAGCATGGGCACGACATGGGCCATCGAGTCCATAAAGGAAACCGCCTGCGGCTCGGTGGCAAGCTCGCGCGGAACGAAACCGAACATGACCGACAGAAAAGTCGCATAGAGCGCGGCAGAGGTTAGCCAAAATCGCCGGCGCAACTTCGCCAGGGCTTCCTCTTCCTCGGCACTGTAAGGACCGATACGGGGGCGCACCATGGTCTTGTCGCTCCAGCTTGTGCCGGGGCGCCTTACTTGCCGGCGTCAGCCTTGGTGTCTGTGAAGCGGCCGTAGCTTTGCAGGCGCTCGTAGCGGCGGTCCAGCAGCTCCTTGACCTTCAGGTCACTGACCTGGCGGAAGGCGTCATTGAGGGCTCGCTTAAGGAACGCAGCCATCTGCTTGTGGTCGCGGTGGGCGCCGCCCACGGGCTCGTTGACGATCTTGTCGATCACGCCCAGGGCCTTGAGCCGGTGCGCGGTGATGCCCAGGGCCTCGGCAGCTTCCTGCGCCTTGTCGGAGGTTTTCCACAAGATGGAGGCGCAACCTTCCGGGCTGATGACGGAGTAAATCGAGTACTGCAGCATGACCACCTGGTCAGCCACCGAAATGGCCAGCGCGCCGCCGGAGCCGCCTTCGCCGATGATGGTGGTGATGATGGGCACTTCGAGCTGCGCCATCTCGAAAATATTGCGTCCGATGGCTTCGGACTGGCCGCGCTCTTCGGCATCAATGCCGGGGTAAGCGCCCGGTGTGTCGACAAAGGTGAACACCGGCAGCTTGAACTTCTCGGCGGTTTTCATCAGGCGCAGGGCTTTGCGGTAGCCCTCGGGCTTGCTCATGCCGAAGTTGCGCAAGCCGCGCTCCTTGGTGTCGCGGCCCTTCTGGTGGCCCAGCACCATGCAGGCGGTGCCGTTGAAGCGAGCCAGGCCGCCGACGATGGACAGGTCGTCGGCAAAATGCCGGTCGCCGTGCAACTCAACAAAATCGGTGAAGATTTCGTTGACGTAGTCCAGGGTGTAGGGGCGCTCTGCGTGGCGTGCGATCTTGGTGATCTGCCAGGGCGTCAGGTCGCTGTAGATGTCTTTGGTGAGTTGCTGGCTCTTTTTGGCCAGCTGGTCGATTTCTTCAGAGATATCGACAGCCGACTCGGTCTGTACGTAGCGCAGTTCTTCAATTTTTCCTTCAAGCTCCGCAATCGGTTGCTCGAAATCGAGGAAGGTCTTCTTCGCCATGTGCTGCTCCTCAGGGCTTCATGAAACTTAAATTTGCTCGGTACCCGTGGGGGTACCCAGAACCGGTAATGGGTCCAGAGAGCGCCAAATATACCAAGTTGCCACGCTGCAGTAAGGCGACCAGGCGGCGGCCACCTCTCGCGCGTCGCTGCGGCTGACGGATTCACCCGAAAAGTAATTCTGGCTGATGCCGGTGATCAGCCCCACGTCGTCCAGCGGCAGGACATTGGGGCGCATCAGGTAAAAAATCAAAAACATCTCGGCCGTCCAGCGGCCGATGCCGCGGATGGCCACCAATTCTTCAATGATGGCTTCATCGTCCATCGCCGCCCAGTCTTTGACGTGAACGGTGCCGGCATCAAAGTGGATCGCCAGGTCCACCAGGTATTCGACCTTGCGGGCGCTCAGCCCTGCTGCGCGCATGTCGTCAACTTTGAGGCGCAGCACGTTGGCAGGCGTCACTTTTTTGGGTAGCGCCGAAAATTTGGCCCAGACACTTTGCGCCGCCTTGACCGAAATTTGCTGGCCCACGATGCTGCGCGCCAGAGTACCAAAGGCATCGCCGCGCGTTTGCAGGCAGGCGTCGCCGAACAGGGGAATCAGCCGCTTCATCACGCGGTCTTTTTTGACCAGGTGTTTGCAGGCATCGGCCCAATACTCGGGCACCGTGGTGGCCGGCTCGGGAACGTCGGCCAGCTCAGCGCTGGCCGGGCCGCTTTTCACTATCTTTTTCATAGCTGCTTGCGCACGTCCATATTGGGCTGCGGGCCTGAATGGCTTGAAAAACAGGGTGAAAGAGCCGTCCAGAACCTCACGATTGCACCTCCCAGGTGGTGCCGCTGGGCGAATCCTTCAAAACAATGCCTTTGGCCAGCAGGTCCTTGCGGATACGGTCGGCTTCGGCGAAGTCTTTTGCCAGCTTGGCGGCTGCGCGCTGCGCGATCAGCAGCTGGATGCTGGCGTCGTCCAGGCCGGCGCCGGCCTGGAGGTAGGCTCCGGGCGAACCTTGCAGCAGGCCCAGGCAGCCGCCCAGGTTTTTCAACAGCCC
>NZ_JBFUCA010000394.1:0-4078 GCF_056405475.1 Polaromonas sp. P1_G4 | reverse complement strand
AGCGCTCTATTGGGTTGATATTCCGGCGCGCAGGCTGTGCCGCTGGAGCGTGGCCGAAGGCGTGCTCACCGAATGGGCCGCTCCCGAAATGCTGGCCTGCGTTGCGTCGATAGGCGGCACGCAGGACTGGGTCGCAGGCACTGAAAGCGGCGTGTTCCGCCTGAGTCCACGGGCGGATGGCCAGCTTGGGTTCAAGCAGCTTGCCGCCGTTACGCATGCCACGCCCGGCATGCGCTTTAACGATGGCCGCTGCGACCGTCAGGGGCGCTTTCTTGCCGGTACCATGTTGATGAATATGGCTGCCGGCGCACGTGTGGGTTGTATTTATAGCTACAAAAAAGATAGCGAACTAAAAAAACTCCTGGACGGTTTCATCACGCCGAACGGTATGGCCTTCAGCCCCGACGGCCGCACGATGTACCTGTCGGACTCGCATCCGTCGGTACAGGTCATCTGGGCCTTTGACTACGACACCGAGACCGGCACGCCATACAACCGGCGCGTCTTTGTCGACATGAACCCGCTACCCGGCCGCCCTGATGGCGCGGCAGTCGACGCCGACGGCTGCTACTGGATCTGCGGCAACGACGCCGGCCTGATTCATCGCTTCACGCCCGCCGGCAAGCTGGACCGTTCGCTGGCCGTGCCGGTCAAAAAACCTGCCATGTGCGCCTTTGGCGGCGCCGGGCTCGACACCCTGTTCGTGACGTCGATACGCCCCGAAGGCATCGACTTATCTGACCAGCCGCTGGCCGGCGGTGTGTTCGCGCTGCGCCCCGGCGTGCGCGGGCTGCCTGAGCCCGCGTGTCTGTATTAAAAGTTCCTGCTACCTGTTTTCCACCACCAACCCTAGAGGATGAGACATGAAGATTAAAAAAACACTGTTTGCAGTTGCCGCTGCACTGGCGCTGATGCCGCTGGCAAGCTTCGCCACCGAGTTCCGTTCGTCGGACATCCACCCCGACGGTTATCCCACCGTCGAGGCTGTCAAGTTCATGGGTGAGCGCCTGAAGGTGTTGACCAACGGCAAGCACACCATCAAGGTGTTCAACAACAGCGCTTTGGGCAACGAGAAGGACACGATCGAGCAGACCAAGATCGGCGCGCTGGCCATGACCCGCGTGAACATTGCGCCGATGAACAACATTTGCGCTGAGACGCAAGTGCCGACCATGCCTTTCCTGTTCCGCTCCACGGAACACATGCGCCATGTGCTGGACGGCGCGATCGGTGAAGAGATCCTCGCCTCCTGCGCACCACAGGGCTTTATCGGCCTGGCGTACTACGACAGCGGCGCTCGCTCGCTCTATACCGCCAAAAAACCAGTCCGCACCTTGGCCGATGCCAAGGGCATGAAGATCCGCGTCCAGCAATCCGACCTGTGGGTTGCACTGCTGGAAGCCATGGGTGCCAATGCCACCCCCATGCCTTACGGCGAGGTCTACACCGCACTGAAGACCGGCCTGGTTGACGGCGCTGAAAACAATTACCCTTCGTATGAGAGCTCGCGTCACTTTGAAGTGGCCAAGTACTACTCGATCACAGAGCACTCGCTGGCCCCTGAAATGCTGCTGTTCTCCAAGCGGACCTGGGACACCCTGAGTGCGGATGACCAGAAGGCGATTCGCCAGGCGGCCAAAGAGTCGGTTCCTTACATGCGCAAACTGTGGGACGAGCGTGAAGCCAAATCCAAGGCCATCGCCAAAGCCGGTGGCGCCGAGTTCATTGAGGTCGACAAGGCTTCATTCCAGAACGCGATGAAACCTGTCTATGACAAATTTATTGTGGATGCAAAGCTGAAGGCGCTGGTCAAGCGTATCCAGGACACCAAGTAAGCAAGGTATGACCCCTCTCGTCATCGGCGATTGATCGCCGGTGACAGGAGATGTCAGCGAGCAAAAATATAACAGGCCGCCGGAAAGACCGGCGCCAACAGTTTCTTTTCTACCAACGCCGGTCCAACAGATCCGGATCAATTTATGTACACAACAATTTGTCGCAAGCTCGCCCGGGCCTGCATGTGGCTGGGTATCTTCGGGCTGGTAGCGGTGATTTGCGCCGTCAGCTGGCAAGTGTTCGGCCGCTACGTGCTGAACAACACGCCGACATGGGCCGAAAGCCTGGCGCTTCTGCTGGTTGTATACGTGACCATGCTGGGTGTTGCCGTCGGCGTCCGCGATGCAGGCCACATCGGCCTCGAGTCCATGCTGGTGCTGGCGCCCGACTGGCTGCGGCTGAAGATGGAGTACCTGATTCACGCGCTGGTCCTGCTCTTCGGCGCTGCCATGGCATGGAACTGCGGTTATCTCGCAATATCCGTGTGGGGCTACCGCCTGCCCACCCTCTGGATTTCCGAGGGCTGGAAGTATGTGCCTGCCACTGTGGCCGGCGTTCTTATCGTGATGTTCTCGATCGAACACATCATTGCCCTGGCCAAAGGCCGCGAAGTTGAACCAGCCTGGGGCTAAGCATCCATCATGACAATTCCATTACTTATTCTCTGCCTTTCGTTCACACTGTTTCTGCTGCTTGGCGTTCCCGTTGCCTTTTCGATTGGCCTCTCGGCCCTGGCCACGCTGGCGTATGAGGGCCTGCCCCTGGCCGTCGGTTTCCAGCAGATGACGTCAGGCATGGGCATCTTCTCTTTCCTTGCGATTCCATTTTTCATCTTTGCCGGCGAGCTGATGCTCTACGGCGGTGTGGCGGACCGTATCGTCAATCTCGCGCGCGGCCTGGTGGGCCATGTGCGCGGCGGCCTGGGCATGTCCAATGTGGTGGCCTGCACCTTGTTCGGCGGTGTGTCCGGTTCGCCTGTGGCTGACGTTTCGGCCATGGGTGCCGTGATGATCCCGATGATGAAAAAAGAGGGTTACCATGCCGACTATGCGGTCAACGTGACGACGCACGCCGCACTGGTGGGCGCACTGATGCCGACCAGCCACAACCTGATCATTTATTCGCTGGCTGCCGGTGGCAAGGTGTCGATCGCAGCGCTGATTCTTGCTGCGCTGGTGCCTGCCGCGATCCTGACCATCTGCAACCTGGCGGCCGCTTACCTGGTGGCCGTGAAGCGTGGTTACCCCGCAGGCACCTTTCCCGGCTGGTCCATCGTCGCGCGTTCACTCGCGGCTGCCTTGCCGGGCCTGATGATCGTGGTCATCATCCTGGGCGGCATTTTGTCGGGTGTGTTCACGGCGACAGAGTCTGCGGCCGTTGCCGTGTTGTATGCGTTGGCGCTGACGATCTTTGTTTACCGCTCCATCAAATGGGAGCACTTCATCAAGGCGGCCTCCAAGGCGGTCAAGACCACCGGCGTCATCTTGCTGCTGATCGGCATCTCCAGCACCTTCGGTTACCTCATCAGCCTCTATGGCGTGGCGGAGTTGACAGGCCAGATGCTATCGCAAATCACCACCACACCGTGGGTGATCTTCCTGCTGATCAACATCATCCTGTTTGTGTTGGGCACCTTCCTGGACATGGCCGCGACCATCCTGCTGTGCACGCCCATCTTCCTGCCGATTGCCCAGCACTACGGCATGAGCTCGGTGCAGTTCGGCATCGTGTTGCTGATCAACTGCGCATTGGGATTGAACACGCCGCCCGTGGGAACGACCCAGTTCGTGGGGTGTGCCATTGGCGGAGTGTCCGTGGGCACCGTGATGCGGACCATCTGGCCTTTCTATGGCGCGCTGATTTTCGCGCTCGCACTGGTCACGTTTGTGCCGGCTTTCTCCATGTGGTTGCCCAGCCTCTACATGACGGTCGGCAAGTAAAAAGTTCAACAACACAACGGAGACATCCATGACAACAGGAACCACCATTCGCCAGGTCCTGATCCCCGCCGTTTTTGCCGGGACCATGGCTGCCGCTGGCGCCAGCAGCGCAGCCACCTGGGTGTATGTCAGCAACGCCGACAGCCAGGAGATCTCGGTGTTTCAGCTGGATCGCGCCGCAAGTGCCCTCAAGCCGGTGGCGAGGGTTCCTGTGGGCGGAACCGCCATGCCCATGGTGGTCAGCAAGGACAAAAAAATCCTGTACGTGGCCCTGCGCTCGCAGCCGTTTCGCGTTGTCACCT
>NZ_JBFUCA010000393.1:0-4078 GCF_056405475.1 Polaromonas sp. P1_G4 | reverse complement strand
CCATAGCAACGTCCCTAGGTTAAATTCCGATAAGGGGGTTTACCCGGGGAGCAGATTGCCTTATGTGAACTTGTGTTTCAAGGGTTGGGCACAGCGAAAAAGCATCTGTGCAAACAGTCGCTCGCGCGTCCTATGCGTCCGTGTTTGGCGGTGCCGCTTCGTGCTTCAAAGCCTGGCTCACAGATTGACGGACAACGTCCTCAATTTCTTCGCGCAGACGTGGAACCAGGGTTTGCGTGTGCTCCAGGATAAGTTGCCCTACGACCTCCCGCAAACGCCGCTCAAGGACCAGATTCACCCGCTGCAGCACGCGTTGCACCATCTGCTCCTGAAGCTCTGCAGAAGCGGTGGACGGCGGCACCGGCAAACCAGTCCTGGCTGGTTCAGGCGGTGCAGCCGGCATCGGCGCAGGCATGGGCCGCACGACTTCCGTCAGCGTCGGCACAAACCGCGGCGGTGCGGGCGGACGGTTCATGCGCCCTCCCCGGCCGTCGCAAGGTCATGGCGTTTCATGGCATAGCCCCTGTCGGTGTAGTGCTTCCACCGGCTTCGCGCTGCAAGACGGTCATCGTCGGCCTGCGCCACGACTTCGATAAAACGTTCGAAGCGTTCAAATTCGGCGGGAATGCCATGCCCCAGATTGACCAGCACGCCGTAATGCGGGCAGGCCTTGAGCGACTCGGCCAGCACCACCGGCGTTGCCGCCCATGTACTTTCGGGGGCACCCGCACGGCAATGCGGCACAAATTCCGCAGGCGAAAAACTCCAGATCAACTGGTCCAGTTCCGCCAGCACCGCCGCGTCCCCCGTCACCACAACGCTGGCGCCGCTCAGGTAGGCCTTGCGAAGTAACCGGCAGCTGTAGGCCAGTTTGTCAGGCACATTGAAGTGAAAGGCGATTTCGGTCATGCCCGGGTTTTGGATGCGGATTTGCGACTGGACGCTGTTTTGGCTTTTTTGCGCGATGCTTGGGCCGAAGTCCCTGCCCTGGCAGTTACCACCTGGTCCAGCAGGTAGTCCAGCAGCAGCGGCACCGGCCTGCCGGTCGCACCTTTGGCGGCTCCGCCTTTCCAGGCCGTACCGGCAATGTCCAGGTGCGCCCATGGGAAACTGGCCGTAAACCGCTGCAGGAACTTGGCCGCGGTCACCGCACCCGCGGCACGCCCCGCCACGTTGGCGACATCCGCAAAATTGGTCTTGAGCCCTTCCGCATAATCGTCATCCAGCGGCATCCTCCAGCACAGGTCCAGGGACGATTCGCCTGCTGCCGACAACGCCTCGGCCATGATGTCGTCGCTGGAGAAAAGCCCGCTGCGCACGCCGCCCAAGGCAATCACGCAGGCGCCGGTCAGCGTCGCGATGTCCACCACCGCCCGGGGCTTGAAGCGCTCGGCGTAAGTCAATGCGTCGCAGAGCACCAGCCGCCCTTCGGCGTCGGTGTTCAGGATCTCGATGGTCTGCCCGCTCATGCTGGTCACCACATCGCCGGGCTTGATGGCGCGGCTGCCCGGCATGTTTTCGCAGGCGGGAATCAGGCCTACCACATTGAGCGCCGGCCGCAGCTCTGCCAGCGCCCGGAAGGTGCCCAGAACGCTGGCGGCACCGCACATGTCGAACTTCATCTCGTCCATTTCGGCGGCGGGCTTGATGGAGATACCGCCCGTGTCAAAGGTGATGCCTTTGCCAACGAGCACGACGGGCGCCTCGGCCCTGGCCGCCCCCTCATAGCGCAGCACTATAAAGCGTAAGGGCTCGGCCGAACCCTGCGCCACGGCCATGAAGGAGCCCATGCCGAGTTTGGCGACCTCTTTGGGCCCCAGCACCTCCACCTTGATGCCGCGCAGCTTGCCCAGCTCTCTGGCAGCGCCGGCCAGAAGCGTCGGTGTCGCGTGGTTGGCCGGGCGGTTCGCCCACTCCTTGGCAAATTCAATGCCCTTGACCAGCGCTGCGCCCTTGTCAATGCCGGGTCGCGCGATCTGGGCACTTGCGGCGTCATTCACGGCAACCACCACCCGTTGCAACCTGCCAGGGCCGGCTTTTGCGTTCCTGGCGGCTTTGGACTTGGTGGTAGCGTAGGTATAGGTGGCATCCCCGCAAGCGACCACGGCCGCGCGTACGGCTTCAGCTCGCAGATGGCCCACGGCACCGAAGCAAATGGTCAGGTGCTGCACGTTCGCAGCCTTCAGGGCGCCCAGGCCGGCACTGACGGCGGTACGAACGTTTTTGGCACTGGCATCCCCGACGCCCGCCAGTACGACCCGCCTGGCAGTGATGCCGGGAGCGCGGTACGTGCTCAGGAGCTTGCCCGGCTTGGCCTCAAAGTCCCCCGACTTGATCGCCAGCGATGCGAGCACCGAAAGGGGGTCATTGCCGGAGCCCGGATCCTGGGGTACGAGAACCAGCAGCGCATCGGTTTTTTCGCTGCAAATACGGGTGGGTGTCAGTGTTTTGAGTTCAAAGTCCATAATTCAGGGTCTGGTAAATAAACCAAAGTAAAACAAAAATAAAACGAAGCCAAGGCAGATATTCAGTCAATGTTATTCCAATCCACGATTCGCAAAGAGCTGGCACGCAGTTTTGGGGCCACGCTGGTGGTCCTGGTCACCATCGTGATGACCATTGTTCTGATCCGCACCCTGGGCCAGGCATCGCGCGGTTTCATCAATCCGCAGGACGTCATGCTGTTCATGGCCTACTCGGCCCTGGGACGCCTGCCGACCATCCTCACGCTGTCGCTGTTTATTGCGATGGTCAGTACCTTGTCGCGCATGTACCGCGACAGCGAAATGGTGGTGTGGTTCACCAGTGGTCAGGGCCTGGCGGGTTTTCTGCGGCCGCTTTTCCGTTTTGCATGGCCTGTGCTGCTGGTCATCACGCTGATGGCCCTTTTTGTCTGGCCCTGGACCAACCAGCAAACCAAAGACATGCAAAGCCGGTATGAGCAGCGCGGCGACATCGACCGCATTGCCCCTGGCCAGTTCCAGGAGTCCTCCAGCGGCAACCGGGTTTTCTTCATCGACCGCGACCTGGMGGGCGAGCGCTCCAGTAACAACGTCTTTATCGCTGCGACCGAAAAAGGCAAGAGTTCCATCACCACGGCCCGCTCGGGCCGCATCGAGACCAAAGGTGACGCCCAGTTCCTCATGCTCGAAAACGGCCAGCGCCTGGAAAACGTGATCGGGCAATCGGCGCTCAAAATCAGCGACTTCGAAGAGTACGGCACCAAAACTGGCGATAACAATCCGCTGACCGAAAACGCACCGGAAGCCAAACTGCTTTCCACCCGCTCCCTGATCAAGACGCCGACCCGCGGCAACCTCAGCGAACTGGCGTGGCGGCTGGGGCTGGCGCTGGCATCCATCAACTTTGTCGTACTGGCGGTGGCCCTGGCCAGCGTGAACCCGCGCGGTGGCCGCAGCGGCAACATGATCTTTGTGTTGCTGACCTTTGTGGTCTACAACAACCTGGTCAACCTCGGGCAAAGCTGGATTTTTGTGGGCCTCATCAGTTTCAGCAACTTCCTGCTGGCGCTGCATGGTGGTGTCCTGCTGCTGGCCCTGGCCTGGCTGTCCAAGCGACAGTTCAACTGGACGCTGCGGCCCGCCCGGCGCATCAACCGTACACCGCTGGCTGTACGCGACAGCGAAAGCCACGCATGAAAACCATACGCCGCCTGATCTACGGTGAAGTGCTGGCAGCCATCGCCCTGGTGGCGCTGGGCTTCCTGGCCCTGTTCTTCTTTTTTGACCTGGTCGATGAACTGCAATACCTCGGCAAGAGCAGCGGCATCAACGCCGCCGATGTCTACCAGATCAGGCATGCACTGCTGTACGTAGGCCTGCTGATTCCCAATCATTTGTACGAGCTGCTGCCGATCTCCGTACTGATCGGCACCATCTTTGTGATGGCCCGGCTGGCGCAGAGCTCCGAATACACCATCCTGCGCACCCGCGGACTCGGCCCCTGGCGCGCGCTGAACGTGCTGCTGGTCCTGGGGGCGCTGTTCGTGGTGTTCAGTTTCGCCGTGGGCGACTATGTGGCGCCTGCCAGCGAACGGGCCGCACAGCTGCTCAAGGCG
>NZ_JBFUCA010000392.1:0-4085 GCF_056405475.1 Polaromonas sp. P1_G4 | reverse complement strand
GGGGCAGGTTCAGATCAAGAAGGCGCTGGAGCTCTCCCGCATCGGCATTGCGGCCATGGCTTTGGCGGGCTTGCTGGCTTTTTACATGTACCTCCTTCAAACCAAGGCGCTGCTTGCTTCCGGYCGGCGCGAGCAGGAATCCCTGCAACGCGAGCGCGACTTCCTCGAAATACAGGTACGTGAAAGAACCGCCAACCTGGCCGAGCTGGCTACCCACCTGCAAAATGTGCGCGAGGACGAACGCGGCCACCTCGCGCGTGAACTGCATGACGAACTGGGCGCGCTTTTGACCGCCGCGAAACTGGATGTGGCCCGATTGAAATCCCGCCTGGCAGGCAATCTGCCGGAAGCGGCTGAGCGGCTGACGCACCTGACCAACACGCTGAACAGCGGCATTGCGCTGAAACGCCGCATTGTCGAAGACCTCCGGCCGTCCTCGCTGTCGCATCTGGGCCTGGTCGCCTCTCTCGAGATCCTCGCACGCGAGTTTGAAGAACGCTCCGGACTCTCCATCACCACCGATCTGGAGCCTGTGGAACTCGGCGGCTCGGCGCAGCTGACCATCTACCGGCTGGTGCAGGAGTCACTGACAAACATCGGCAAATACGCAGAAGCCAGGCAAGCCGAGATCAGCCTTCACAACTTCGACAGCTACATCACGGTAGAAGTCAAAGATAACGGCAAAGGCTTCAAGCTTGAGAGCGTGGGCCCGGGAAGCCATGGCCTTGCCGGCATGCGCCATCGCGTCGAAGCCGCAGGCGGACGGCTGACGGTGTCCAGCACCGAAGGCGATGGCACGCGCATTTCAGCGGTGCTGCCCAAAACACTTTGACCGGTCTCTGAACGTGGCGCGGGGCAGGTCACCTGCTGCTGCGCCCTGCCCGCCAAAGGGCTCAACACCCCTCAGCTTTTCGAGGCATGCGCTGCGCTGCCAGCGTAACAAAATGTCGGCCACCTCCTACAGGGCATGGCCGCTCGAACTGACAGGGGTACACGCTGGCAGCCGATGAAGGAAATTGAAGGCACTCATTAACCTTGCTGAAGGCGTTTCAAAAAGAAGCACCACCCCTTTTAGCCAAGCAAGGAGCCCGAGATGCTGCACTACTCCGTCGTTTTCCTGATCATCGCGTTGATCGCTGCCGTATTCGGTTTTGGTGGCATCGCCGCAGGTGCCGTCGAGATCGCCAAGATCCTCTTTTTCATCTTCGCCGTCATGGCCATCGTGAGCTTTGTCATCAGCTTGCTCCGAAAGAATTGATCCAGCCATTCCGAGAGTGCCGAACGCTTTTTACGAGCGAGCGGCGCGCGCTCTCCTTGCATCTCCATCGTCATTCACTCAACTCACCAAGGACCTGACATGAATACCCAAACCGCCACCAAGACTGCCCGCCAAAGCTCGGATGAGTTGCTGCAGAACGCAGAAAAAGCCGTTGACTCCACCCGCAGCTATGCCAACGAGGCATTCGACAAAGCCGAAACCAAAGTGCGCGAACTGCGCGGCAGCGTGGATCCCGTCGTTGACATGCTGGCGTCCAAGGCCCAGCACCTTGCCCGTCAGAGCCTCGATATCGCCTCTGAAGCCAAGCATCGCGCACAGCAGTCGCTGTCCAATGCCGCAGGTGCAACCACCCGTTATGTTGCCGAGCAACCCCTGCGTTCGGTGCTGATTGCCGCCGCCGTCGGCGCCGGCATCGCGCTGCTGGTGTCGTCTGCACGCCATCGCAACCAAAACCGTTACTGATCGCCAGGCTCCCGCCCGCTTTTCCCCGGTACCGACCACTGCACGCAGATTCGCCCCATCCAATGCTTCACCCCCTGTTCTCCACCATCGTGCAGCGGCCTGACCTCGTCATGGATCATGTCTCTGCTTACGCGGCGCTCTTTCATGAAGAGGCTTCCGATGCGGGTGCCGAGCTGGTTGCACGGGCTGTGGCGTGGGTGATTGCGGTACTGGCGGCCGCCGTATTTTTGGGGCTCGCAGGAACGGCCGTCATGCTGGGGGCGCTTCAAAACCAGTTTCACTGGGCACTGGTGGTGGTTCCGGGCATTGCACTGGCCATCGCCATCGGGGCCGCATTGCGCGCGAGAAAACCTTTCGCGAATGAACGCTTTCCCGAGTTGAAAGCCCAGATTGACAGCGACGCGCGCGCATTGCGCATGGCCGCCTGAACCGATGTCCACCCTCACCGCCCCAACGCCGCAGGAAAGGCTGGCCAGCAGCCGCAAGGCCATTGTCCGGCACATGAGCCGGGAAAAGCTGGACCATGAAGAAAACCCGGGCAATCCAGAGGCCGGCCCGGAGAATGATCCGGCGCACTTTCTCGACCGCGGAACCTGGGGCGTTCTCAAACATGCTTTGGGGAGCTGGTGGCGGCATCACCCCGTGAGCGTGGCAGTTGACATTGCCCGGCCGATGATTGACAAGTACGCCGAAGAAAAGCCGTTGCAGCTATTGGGTATTGCAGCCGCGGCAGGCGCTGCGGCGGTCGTACTACGGCCCTGGCGACTGGTATCACTTGGCGGCTTGCTGCTGGCCGCCCTCAAGACGTCCGAACTCCCAGGCACCTTGCTGTCCATGCTGTCTGGCGCACCGCACAAGCCTGAAAAAACACCCTACACACGATGAACACCTCCACGCTTTCCCGCACCGCCCCCGACGAGCTGGTGCTCGATGAAACAGCGCTGAACGCAGCCCGGAACAGCCTCAACGACGGCGCGATCACGCCGGCCTACGGGCCGCACCGCGATGCGATCGTCAAGCTGCTGAATGACGCACTGGCAACAGAACTGGTTTGCGTATTGCGCTACAAGCGGCACTACTTCATGGCCAGCGGTGTGTCGTCGCCGCCCATTGCCGACGAGTTCCTGGTCCACGCCAATGAAGAATCCGGACATGCGGACCGCATTGCCCGGCGCATTGTGCAGCTGGGAGGCGAGCCGGACTTTTCGCCGGCCACTCTGTTGCAGCGCAGCCATGCGGATTACGACGAATCGAACGACCTCAAAACCATGGTGCGGGTCAACCTGATCGCCGAACGCATCGCGGTTGAAACCTATCGCCAGATGATTGCGCTGATCGGCGACAAGGATCCCACGACACGCCGCCTGCTCGAAGATGTTCTTGCCGATGAGGAAGAGCATGCCGACGAGCTCAAGGACTGGCTGGAGAAATAACGATTACCGCAGGTCGGCCGGCGTGGTGCCGCCAGTCGACAGGCCTTTTTAACCATGCACCAGACGATTAAACCAACTTAGAGGAAAACAATATGAAATACGCTCGCGCAATTGCATTCGCCGCACTGGCAGGCATCACCATCATCGGCAGCGGCTGCGCCGTTGGGCGTGGTCAGGAAACTGCTGGCGCTTATGTTGACGATGCTGCCATCACCACATCAGTCAAGGCCAAGTTCGTCGAGGACAAAACCGTTGCCGCGTCCTCCATCAAGGTGGAAAYGCTCAATGGCACGGTTCAGCTGTCCGGTTTTGCCAAGTCCAGCGCTGAAAAAGCCCAGGCCGAAAACATTGCCCGCAATGTGAAGAACGTCAAGGGTGTGCGTAACGACATCGTCGTTCGTCCTTGAGCGTAAGCGGCTGAACAAGCCGGGCCACCGCGCAGGTGGCTAAAAAAAGCAGGCTACAGATAATCTGTGCCTGCTTTTTTCGTTGTGACCGGGCGGCGATGCAGCCACCGCGGCGCCTGGATCCTGCAGCAGTCTTTGCAGACCCCCACGGATCCTTTCAGTGGCAGCTTCCATGCTGCTTGCGGAACAGCGCCGGATACACAGGCGGCGCGCCTTTTGTCGATGCAAACAGTCCCAGCTTTGCGGCCTGGGCACGTTTTTCCGCCCGGGCATAGGGACCTGCATTGCCGCGGCTGCGGTAGGACCAGGCCATACCGTTTGCGACCATCCATTTGCCGGCATCTTCTCCGCTGAACCCCACCCTGGCCAGGAGGCGGCCGTAGTCGTCGTGGTATTGGCCATGCACCGCCACACGTTTGCCCAGAAGCCGGCGCATCAGCGCATCACGCGCGAGGGCCCCGCCCGGCTGGCAGATTTCCGGCGCATCAATACCCTGGATACGAA
>NZ_JBFUCA010000391.1:0-4091 GCF_056405475.1 Polaromonas sp. P1_G4 | reverse complement strand
GGCGGGGTTTGAATCGACCTGTATCGGCCGGAGCACGGCTGTATGCGGCAAGCCCGGGGCCGGTGTTTGCCGGTTTTATTGCGGGTGTTGCCTTGCAGTTGCAGCAGTCCGCCTTGTGGCCGCAACCGGTATATGCCGCCATGGCACTGCTGGCCTGCACCCTGGCTGGCCTGTACCTGCGCTTTGGCAGGCTGCGCCTTCCTTCGTGGGGCAGGGTGGTTTCGGCCTTTGCCCTCGCTGCCTTGCTCGGTGTGGGCCTCACGGGCTGGCGTGCCGGCGTTTTCCTGACTGCGGCGCTCGATCCGGCGCTGGAGGGCCGCGATATCGAGGTCACGGGTCAGGTGCTGGCGATGCCGCAACCCGGAGAAGACGGCGTGCGCTTTCGCCTGGCCGTGGAATCTGCCCGCCTCAATGGTGGCAAAGTCACCTTGCCGCCGCACGTCATGCTGGGCTGGTATTCGGGCTTTGCCGGGCGCGAGCCCGCCGTGCCGGCCCAAGACGCCGACCCATTCGAGATAGCGCTGGCCCTGCAGCGTCAGCCGCAAGTCCTGCGCGCCGGCGAACGCTGGCAGATGACGGTGCGGCTCAAGGCGCCGCACGGCAACAGCAATCCTTTTGGTTTTGACTACGAACTCTGGCTGTGGGAGCAGGGCATCCAGGCCACCGGCTATGTACGTGCCGGCCCGCGCGACACACCGCCGGCGAAACTTTCCAGCAGCTGGCAACACCCCATAGAGCAGGCCCGGCAAGTCGTGCGTGAAGCGATCTTTCAGCGCATCGAAAACCGGCAACTGGCCGGTGTCATTGCCGCGCTGGTGGTCGGCGACCAGGCCGCCATCGAACGCGCCGACTGGGATGTGTTTCGTGCCACGGGCGTAGCTCACTTGATGAGTATTTCAGGCCTTCATATAACGATGTTTGCCTGGGCTGCCTCACTGCTGATCGGCGCGCTGTGGCGGCGATCAGCGCGTTTCACGCCGCGGCTGTGTCTCGCATTGCCGGCGGCCGCTGCGGGTGCCTTGGGCGGCTTGCTGCTGGCCACCCTGTATGCGCTGTTTTCCGGCTGGGGCGTGCCCGCGCAGCGAACCATCTGGATGCTGGCCACGGTAATCCTGCTTCGGCAAGGCGGCAGGCAGTGGCCCTGGCTACAGACCTGGTTGCTGGCCATGGCCGTGGTGGTGGCGCTGGACCCATGGGCGTTGATGCAGGCGGGGTTCTGGTTGTCTTTTGTTGCGGTGGGCGTCTTGTTTGCTACAGATTCAGGAGCTGCTCGCGCTCATGGGGAAAGGGCTGCAGCCCAATTCGACTCAAAAAACCTGCCTGAAAACGGGCACTGGTGGCAACGCCGACCCAGGTGGCTGGACGGCGTTGTCCGCGCCATGCGGGAGCAATGGGTCGTCACGCTGGCGCTCACGCCCCTGTCGCTGCTGCTGTTCAACCAGGTCTCGCTGGTCGGCCTGCTGGCCAATGCCGTGGCCATTCCGGTGGTGACGCTGCTCATCACGCCGCTGGCTTTGCTGGGTGTGGCGTGGGCGCCGGTGTGGTCGCTGGCGGCATGGTCGGTCGGCGGGCTGGCGATATTTTTGCAATGGCTGGCGAGCTGGCCGCTGGCCTCGGTCAGCGTGGCGGCGGCGCCGCTGTGGTGTGCTGTCGCCGGCGTGGCGGGCGGCGGCCTGCTGGCTACACGTCTGCCGTTTCATTTTCGAGCGCTGGGCCTTCCCCTGTTGCTGCCGGTGCTGTTGTGGCAACCGGCCCGCGTGGCGCAGGGGCAGTTCGAGCTACTGGCCGCGGACATCGGGCAGGGCAATTCCGTGCTGGTGCGCACGGCAAGCCACACGCTGCTGTATGACGCCGGCCCGCGCTTTTCGCGCGAAAGCGATGCCGGGCACCGGGTGCTGGTGCCGCTGCTGCGCGCGCTGGGCGAACGGCTGGACATGCTCATGATCAGCCACCGCGATATCGACCACATCGGCGGGGCCCAGGCCGTCCTGGCCATGCAGCCTGAAGCCAGCCTGGTGAGTTCGATTGAAGACGCGCATCCGCTGCAAACGCTGCGCAAAGCCAGCCGCTGCGTGGCCGGCCAGCGCTGGGAATGGGACGGTGTGGCATTTGAGGTGCTGCACCCCGTGGCCGCCGACTACGACGCTGCCAGCAAGTCAAACGCCATGAGCTGCGTGTTGCGCATATCCAGCAGCGCCCCTGGCGGCAGCCGCGCAGCCCTGCTGGTCGGCGACATCGAATCGCCGCAGGAACTCCGGCTGGCGACCAGCGTTCCGGCCAGCCTCCAGGCCGACTTTCTGCTGGTACCGCACCATGGCAGCAAAACATCGTCCAGCGCGGTGTTTCTTGATGCCGTCAGGCCGCAGTGGGCGGTGGTGYAGTCGGGTTACCGAAACCGTTTTGGCCACCCGGTGGAGTCCGTGGTGGCGCGTTATGAGGAGCGCGGCGTACGCCTGGTGAAGTCGCCGCAGTGCGGGGCTGCTACCTGGCAAAGCCTTCGCCCCGGCGAGATTTTGTGCCAGCGGGAGCAGGGCAAACGCTACTGGCATCATGAGCCCGGGCGTTAAAAATTCGGGTGGACGCACCGCCTTGGCGCATAACTTGCTAAGCTACGTTAAAACAATTGCCATGCGCATAACTTGCTGGAGATCAAGCCAATGAGCCGACCGATGTTTGACGAAATGAACGCCACGGAGTCCAGCGTCCGTGAGCATTACCAGGGTTACCAGCGGTGGCTGGCCCGGCAGCCTGCCGACGTGATGCAGGCCCGCCGAGCCGAAGCTGAAATGATTTTCCGCCGGGTCGGCATCACTTTTGCGGTTTATGGTGCCAAGGACGAAGACGGCGCCGGCACCGAACGCCTGATTCCCTTTGACCTGATTCCCCGCATCATTCCCGCCCACGAATGGGCCAGCATGGAAAARGGCCTGGTACAGCGCGTCACCGCGCTCAACCGCTTCATCCACGACGTGTACCACGGCCAGGAAATCATCAAGGCCGGCGTGGTGCCGTCCGAGCAGATCTTCCAGAATGCGCAGTTCCGACCCGAGATGATGGGCGTTGATGTGCCTGGCAATATCTATTCGCACATCAGCGGCATCGACATCGTCCGTGCACCCGACGCGCAGGGCAACGGCGAATACTACGTGCTCGAAGACAACCTGCGCGTGCCCAGCGGCGTGAGCTACATGCTGGAAGACCGCAAGATGATGATGCGGCTGTTTCCTGAACTCTTCAGCGAAAACCGCGTTGCACCCGTTGCCCATTACCCCGATCTGTTGCTTGAAACCCTGCGCGGCATGGCGCCGCCGGCCACGGCCGAGCCCACGGTGGTTGTGCTGACGCCCGGCATGTACAACTCGGCCTACTTCGAGCACGCCTTCCTTGCGCAGCAGATGGGCGTCGAGCTGGTTGAAGGGCAGGACCTGTTCGTCAAGGACAACTTTGTCTACATGCGCACCACGCGCGGCCCCAAGCGCGTCGACGTGATCTACCGGCGCGTGGACGATGACTTCCTGGACCCGCTGGCCTTCCGCCCCAATTCCACCCTGGGCTGCGCGGGTCTCCTCAATGTGTACCGCAGCGGCAATGTCTCGCTGTGCAACGCCATCGGCACCGGCGTGGCAGACGACAAGTCCATCTACCCCTACGTGCCCAAGATGATTGAGTTCTACCTCGGCGAGAAGCCCATCCTCAAGAACGTGCCGACCTACATGTGCCGCAATAACGAGGATTTGCAGTACACCCTGGCCAACCTGAAAGACCTGGTTGTCAAGGAAGTGCACGGCGCCGGCGGCTACGGCATGCTGGTGGGGCCGGCCGCCACCAAGGCCGAGATTGAAGAGTTCCGCGCGGCCTTGCTGGCCAATCCGTCGGGCTACATTGCGCAGCCCACGCTCAGCCTTTCAACCTGCCCCACGTATGTGGAAAGCGGAATTGCGCCGCGCCATATCGACTTGCGGCCTTTTGTGCTGAGCGGTAAAGAAGTGCAGATGGTGCCGGGCGGCCTCACGCGTGTGGCGCTCAAAGACGGCTCGCTGGTGGTCAATTCGTCGCAGGGCGGCGGCACCAAGGACACCTGGATATTGCAG
>NZ_JBFUCA010000390.1:0-4091 GCF_056405475.1 Polaromonas sp. P1_G4 | reverse complement strand
GAGATGGCGCGTTCCAGCATGTCGCGCTCGGTTTGCTCCAGGGACTGCTGCGAAGCGGCGGTGCCAGCCGGCACGGGATGCGCACCGGCCGGCGCACCGTCGAAGTTCAAAGTGCCTGAGCTGCCCTGCATCCGCAAGGTCATGACCTCGGTGCTCAAGGTCTCGCCGCCGGTGAACAGGTGGTGCACGTCGATCAAGCCGTCGGCATCGGCCATGATCACGGCGCGCTCGATCAGGTTTTGCAGTTCGCGGATGTTGCCGGGAAAGTCGTAGTTCAGCAGCGTGCGCACCGAGGCCTGCGTGAAGCCGCCGGTGTTGCAGCCGTGCTTGCGCCGGTAGTGGTTGAGGAAGTGGTTCATCAGCAGGGGAATGTCGTCGCGTCGCTCGCGCAGCGGCGGCAGGTGAATGGGAAACACATTGAGCCGGAAAAACAGGTCTTCGCGGAACCGGCCTTCGCGCACGGCCTGGCGCAAGTCCTCATTGGTGGCGGCCACCACACGCACGTCGACGGCGATGCCGCGTGTGCCGCCCACGCGTTCGACCTCGCCCTCCTGCAGGGCGCGCAGCAGCTTGCCTTGCGCCACAAAACTCAGCATGCCGATTTCGTCCAGGAACAGGGTGCCGCCGCTGGCCCGCTCAAAGCGGCCCGGCCGCGAATGGCTGGCCCCGGTGTAGGCGCCGCGCTCTACGCCGAACAGCTCGGACTCGATCAGGGTCTCCGGGATGGCCGCGCAGTTCACGGCAATGAAAGGCTGCTCTTTGCGCGGGCTGATCCTGTGCAGCATGCTGGCGAATTTTTCTTTGCCCACGCCCGACTCGCCCGTGAACAGCACGGTGGCCGTCGTGCGTGCCACCCGGCTCAATTGATGGCAGGCCGCGTTGAAGGCGGATGAGGCTCCCACCATCGCGTCGCCGGCCGGCATGTCGCCGGTCGCCAGGTCGGCCGGGACCGATTCGCTGCGCGCATAGGCCGCGGTGTCGACAAACTCCCGGGCATTCAGGTAGCGCATGTCCTCTTCAATGTTGTCCCATTTGTCGGCGGACTTGCCGACCACCCGGCATTGCGCCTGGCCCATGGACCGGCACATGGTTTCCCGGAAAACGATGAGGCGGCCGAACAGCGTGCTGACGTAGCCCGTGGCGTAGCCCACCTGCATCCAGCAGGCCGGGGAGCCACCTATGCCGTAGGCGGCAATGTGTTCATCGTCCTCGCTGGAGTTGTGCCAGATGAATTCGCCTTCATAGCCGCTGGTGTCCGGGTCGTAGGTCACGCTGACCAGTTCGACCTTCACCACGCCCTCGAGCGCATGCAGGCGCGTGCCGGCCATGGCGGCAGCCGGCGGGTCGGCGTCGGGCCAGTGCTTGCGCACCAGCTGGGCATCACGGGCGCCGCTGACATAACCGGCGCGGGTGAACAGGCCGCGGGCTTTTTCGATGCCCAGGCTGTCGATCATTTCGCGGCGCATGGAACCGAGTGCCTCGGTGTGCAGCAACACCATGCGCTGGTCCTGCAGCCAGATGCGCCCGTCACCCGGTGAGAAGAACAGGCATTCGCTGATGTCCGCGATCGTCGGGTGCGTGTCGCCGCCGATGTGCGTGCTGGCAAACCCGCCCATGGCCTTGGCCACCGACGCGCTGTCGAAGCTGCCCAGCGCGACCCCGGTGGCCCGAGCCACCTCGGCCAGGGAAATGCGATCGGATGCGCGCATGGCTTTGCTCCTCGATTTGATTGATTTGATTTGATCAATTGGTGAAATTTGATTCAACTTTATAACTATTTGATGAAGAAAACATGGGTGGTTTCCATGTGCTGCACCGCAGCAAACATACCTAGGGTATGTCCCCGTTTTCCCAGTGAAAAAGCTTTGGGTGCAGCGCAGCAAGCGGGCCCTGGCACGCGGCGCTGGTACATGCATTGCGATACAGGAGCACGACGCGCCGATGTGGCGAGCTGATCAAACAACCGTAAGGACAAAAGCAAATGGGTGTATCCGACGCGATGGCATTTCTGGATTTCTCCGCGCTGGCGCAAGCGCCGCTGGGCGGCGGGAAGCGCGACGTTGTCGAGCCCGCGACCGGCAAGGTGATGTGCACGGTGGGCATCGCCAACGCGGCGGATGTGGCCGCGGCCACGCGGGCGGCGGCCAATGCACAAAAGCCCTGGGCCGCCCTGCCCCCGCGCGAGAGGGCCGACGTCTTCCGCCGCGCCGGCGCGCTGTTCCAGCAGCACTTCGACGAACTCGCGCTGTATGCCACGCGGGAGACCGGCGGCATATTGCCCAAGGGGCAGCATGAGATACGCGAAGCCATCACCATCTGCCACCTGGCCGCCGCCATGCCGCTGCAGCCCCAGGGCCATGTGCTGCCCAGCGTGCCGGGGCGCACCAGCATCGCCCGCCGCGTGCCGCACGGCGTGGTGGGTGTCATCTCGCCCTTCAACTTTCCACTGATCCTGACGCTGCGCGCGGTGGYGCCGGCGCTGGCCGCGGGCAATGCGGTGGTGATCAAGCCCGACACCCGCACGCCGGTGACCGGAGGCCTCATGATCGCACGCATTTTTGCGGAGGCGGGCCTGCCCAAGGATTTGCTGCATGTGTTGCCCGGCGACGCCGAAGCCGGCGAAGCCTTGGTCACCGACCCGCTGGTGCCCATGATCGCCTTCACCGGCTCGCCCGCGGTGGGCAGGCGCATCGGCGAGCTCGCGGGCAAGCACCTCAAGAAGGTGTCGCTGGAACTCGGCGGCGCGAACTCGCTGATCATCCTGGACGATGCCGACCTGGACATTGCCGCGAGCAACGCCGCCTGGGCCGCCTACCTGCACCAGGGCCAGATCTGCATGGCCGCCAACCGCATCCTCGTTCACCAGAGCATCGCGGCCCCGCTGCTGCAGCGCCTGGTCGCCAAGGCCACGCACCTGCCGGTCGGCGACGGTGCCACCGGCCAGGTCGCGCTCGGGCCGCTGATCGATGCGCGCCAGCGTGATCGCGTGCATGCCATCGTGCAGGACAGCATCAAGGCCGGCGCCAAGCTGGAAGCCGGCGGAAGCTACGACGGCCTGTTCTACAAGCCGACGGTGCTGTCCGGCGTCAAGCCCGGCATGCGCGTGTTCGATGAAGAGACCTTCGGCCCGGTGGCCAACATCGTCACTTTCGGCAACGACGAGGAAGCGGTCGCGCTGGCCAACAACAACACCGGCAGCCTGGCCTGCGCCGTGATTTCGCGCTCGGTGGGCCGCGCCATGGCGGTGGGGCAGCAGCTCAAGGCCGGCATGGTTCACATCAACGACCAGACCGTCAACGACGACTGCGTCAACCCCTTCGGCGGCCCTGGCATCGCGGGCAACGGCACCAGCGTGGGCGGCCCGTCCGACTGGGAGGAATACACGCAATGGCAATGGATGACCGTCAAGGACACCGCGCCCATGTTCCCGTTCTGAACGGACCGCTTCAGCTTTTTCGATTTTTTTGGCTCACCACATCAAGGAGACCTTCATGAATCCACACACCCGGGAGGCTTTATGAGCCTGCAAGGCAAAACCATTGTCATCACCGGCACCTCGTCCGGCATCGGCGCCGAGGTGGCCAGGCTGGCGCGCTTTCAGGGCGCCACGGTCATCGGCATGGACCGCAACGATCCCAGCCTGACGCTGGACGGCTTCATCAAGGCCGACCTCGGCACCGCCGCGGCCATCGATGCCGCCGTGGCCCAGTTGCCGGCGCAGGTTGACGCGCTGTGCAACATCGCCGGCGTACCCGGCACGGCAGACGGCGAGCTGGTGGCCCGCGTGAATTACCTGGGCCTGCGGCATCTGACGGAAAAGGTGCTGGCGCGCATGCCGCGCGGCGGCAGCATCGTCAACGTGGCGTCCATCCTGGGCGCCGAATGGCCGCAGCGGCTGGCCCTGCACAAAGAGCTGGCGGCAGCGAAGGGTTTCGAGGCCGGTGCCGCCTGGCTGCGCAGCCACCCTGTGCCGCAAGCCACCTGCTACCAGTACTTCAAGGAAGCCTTGATCGTCTGGAACGCCACGCAGTCGCAGGAGTGGTTCCTGGGCAAAGGTGTGCGCATGAACTGCGTGGCGCCCGGCCCGGTGT
>NZ_JBFUCA010000389.1:0-4097 GCF_056405475.1 Polaromonas sp. P1_G4 | reverse complement strand
ACCTGCAGGTTGGCACCCTGGCGGATTTTGCCGGGCGGATTCGTCACATCGGGCTGCAGTTCACCCAGAATCAGCTTGAGCAGCGTGGTCTTGCCGGCGCCGTTGGGCCCCAGCAGGCCGACCTTGTCGCCGCGCAGCAGTGTGCCGGTGAATTTGTTGACGATGATTTTTTCCGATCCGGGATGGCCAAAGCTTTTGCTCACATCCGTCAGTTCGGCCACGATCTTGCCACTCTTCTCGCCGCTGGAGACGTCCAGGTTGACGCGGCCCACCGCATCACGCCGTGCCGCACGGTTGTCGCGCAGGGCTTCGAGGCGTCCAATGCGGGCCACGCTGCGGGTGCGGCGCGCCTCCACGCCCTTGCGGATCCACACCTCTTCCTGCGCCAGCAGCTTGTCGGCCTTGGCATTGATGACGGCTTCCTGGGCCATCTGTTCTTCTTTTTGCACCAGGTACTGGGCAAAATTGCCAGGGTAGCTGTTCAGTTTGCCGCGGTCGAGCTCGACGATGACGGTGGCGACCTGGTCCAGGAAGGCCCGGTCATGCGTGATGGTGATGATGCTGCCGTTGAAATTGACAAGCAGGTCCTCCAGCCAGGCGATGGAATCGAGGTCCAGGTGGTTGGTCGGCTCGTCGAGCAACAGCACGTCGGGTTTGGCGACCAGCGCCTGGGCCAGCGCCACGCGTTTTTTGGTGCCGCCCGAGAGCGAACCGACGATGGCGTCCTTGTCCAGGTGCAGGCGGTGCAGGGTTTCCTCGACGCGCTGCTCCCAGGTCCAGCCGTCCAGCGCCTCGATTTCCGACTGCAGGGCGTCCAGGTCGGTGTTTTCGTCGGCCGCAAGATACTGCTCAACTACGTGCCTGGTGCGCGCCAGTCCTTCGCTGGCAGCTATAAAAACCGTAGCATGCGGGTCCAGGCTGGGCTCTTGCGGCACATAGGCGATGCGCAGGTTCTGCTGCAGCTGCAGCGTGCCGTCATCGGGTTTTTCGAGGCCGGCGAGAATTTTCAGCAGGGACGACTTGCCCGTGCCGTTGCGCCCGATCAGGCCGATGCGCTGGTTGGTTTCAAGGGAAAAATCTGCGTGGTCCAGCAGTGCGACATGCCCAAAAGCGAGTTGGGCGTCCAGTAAGGTAATAAGTGCCATAAGGGGGCAGATTATCCGCCCCTGCCGTGAGGCAGTTTCTATATAGGCTCTTCATCGGCCCTGCAGGGCCCGCCTTTGGCCACATGACGCCACATATGTGCCATCCCTTAAATACAAGTTATTACTGAGTGGCCGATGTCGCATCTGCGCCCTATCGCTTGCCAGGCCTCGCCGATATAGTCGTTCGTTCCGGCGATTCGATCGCTGAAGGAGGGACCTTGGAACTGCAAATCAATGGACGGGCCGTTCAGGCCGACGCCGACCCCGGCATGCCCTTGCTCTGGCTGCTGCGCGACGTGCTGAACATGACGGGCACCAAGTTCGGATGCGGCGTGGCCGCGTGTGGCGCTTGCACGGTGCGGGTGGACGGCGAAGCGGTGCGGTCCTGCGTCGTCCCGGTGTCCGCCGTGGTGGGCAAGCGCATTCAGACCATTGAAGCGCTGGGTGCGACGGACAAGCCACACGCCCTGCAGGCCGCCTGGATTGCCGAGCAGGTGCCCCAATGCGGCTATTGCCAGTCGGGCATGCTGATGGCGGCCGCCGCCCTGCTCGACAAAATCCCCAAGCCGACAGATGCGGACATCGATGCCACCATGACCAATATCTGCCGCTGCGGCACTTACCAGCGGATCCGGGTGGCCATCAAGCGCGCGGCCGGCATGGCGCCCGGCGGCAAGGGCCCAACACCTAAGGCTCAATTTTCCGCCGGGCCGCCCCAAGGAAACGAGCCCCGGAATATGCAAAAAAGGGGCAGCGCATTACGCGAAGCGAAAAGCGTGGGGGCCACGTCCTCATGAAGAGAAGGGCCTGGCTGCTCAGTGCAACCGGTGCGGCAGGCGCATTGCTGGTGGGCTGGAGCCTGTTGCCGGCGCGCTCCCGGCTGGGCAGCCCGGCCAAGCCCTGGCCTGCGAGCATTCCCGAGCTTGATGGCGCGGTGTTCAATGGCTGGATCAAGATCCGGGCGGACGGCGGTGTGGTGCTGGCCATGCCGCGCAGCGAAATGGGTCAGGGCGTGCACACGGCGCTGGCCATGCTGGTGGCCGAAGAGCTTGACGTGCCGCTGCAGCGGGTGACCGTGGCGCAGGCGGGTTCTGATGCCATTTACGGTAATGTCGCGATGCTGGTGGGCAGCCTGCCCTTTCATCCACTGGACGTCGATGACTTTGCCAAAGAAGGCGCCCCCAGGGTTCGCCCCACCCCGGTCAGGATCGGCGAGTGGATGATGGGCAAGGTTGCCCGTGAGCTCGGCATCAACGCGACAGGGGGTTCCTCAAGCCTGGCGGATGCCTGGGACGTGGTGCGCCTGGCCGCTGCCACGGCCCGGGCATCCCTGCTGGGGGCCGCCTCGCTGGACTGGAAATTGCCGGTGGATGAGCTCACAGTCAAAAACGGCGTGATTTCGCACCCCTCAGGCCCCTCATCCCACTACGGTGAACTGGCGAAATTTGCCGCAGCGACTCCGCCGGGGGACGTGACTCTCAAAAGCCGCGGGGACTGGAAGCTGATAGGGCGGGGTGCCCAGCGCCTGGATTTACCTGCCAAGGTTAATGGCACGGCCGTTTTTGGCCTCGATGTCCGGTTGCCGGGCATGGTGTATGCGGCGATCCGGCTTTGTCCCATGTTGGGCGGTTCAGCGGGTGCGATTCAGGTGAATACGGCGCTGGCCTTGCCTGGCGTGGAGCGCCTGGTGCGGCTGCCGGCCTATGCGGGCTCTACTGCCGGCTTTGCCGTGGTGGGTAAAACCTGGTGGCAGGCCCAGCAGGCGGCCTTGATGGTGCCGGTCGAATGGCAGCAGCGACCCGCTGGCGCGCTGGACACCCGCGCGATTGAACAATCGCTGGAAACCGCTCTGGCACGTGAAGAAGGCCATGTCTTTTATGAAAAAGGCGATGCCGGCAAGGCCGAGGCATCCGCTGTGCGGAAAATCGAGGCACTTTATCGTGCACCCTACCTGGCCCACGCCACGCTTGAGCCCATGAACTGCACCGCGCAAGTCATGGGCGGCAAGGTATGGCTCTGGGCGCCCACCCAGGTGCCGCAGATGGCTGTGGCCGTTGCCGCACGGGTGGCCGGGGTGGCTCAGGAAGATGTCCATGTCACTGTCACCTTGCTGGGGGGCGGCTTTGGCCGCCGGCTGGAGGTCGACTGTGTGGCGCAGGCAGTGCGCATTGCCGTGGAGTGTGGTGGCCGGCCTGTGCAATTGATCTGGTCGCGCGAAGAAGACACCACGCACGACTTTTACCGGCCCATGCAGGTAGCCAGGCTGAGGGCCTCCATGGACGAAACGGGCGACGTCACCTGCCTGTCCATCAAGTCTRCCGGCGACGCCATTACGCCTAGATGGCTCGAACGCAACCTGCCGGCCCTGTCCGGGCCCTTTGATACCCCCGATAAAAGTGCTGCGGAAGGTTTGTTCGACCTGCCTTATGGCTTTGCCAGCCAGTCCATGTCGCATGTGGCCACGCGCTCGGGCGTGCCTGTCGGCTATTGGCGCTCGGTGGGGCATTCGCATAACGCGTTCTTTTCTGAAAGCTTCGTGGACGAGCTGGCCTGGGCGGCTGGACAGGATCCTCTCGCTTTCCGGCGTTCCCTGCTGGGCGAAGCACCGCGGCATCTGGCCGTGCTGGATCTGGCTGCACTCAAGGCTGGCTGGGGCAGCGCTCTTCCCGAGGGGCGGGCCCGCGGCATCGCCTTGCATGAATCGTTTGGGTCCATCGTGGCGCAGGTCGCGGAGGTGTCATTGCTCAATGGCATGCTGCGCGTTCACCGCGTGGTGTGTGCTGTGGATTGCGGTACGGCTGTGAACCCGGGCATCGTGGCACAGCAAATGGAGGGGAGCGTTATCTTTGCGCTGACCGCGGCGCTGCATGGCCGCATAGATATAGAGGACGGTGTTGTGCGCCAGAAGAATTTCCCCCAGTACGCCATGGTGGGAATGGCGCAGGCGCCCGT
>NZ_JBFUCA010000388.1:0-4097 GCF_056405475.1 Polaromonas sp. P1_G4 | reverse complement strand
GTGGGCGAACCCACCGGCATGCAGGTGGTGATTGCGCACAAGGGCAAGCATGCCTACAAGACGTCGGTGCGCGGTTTTGAAGCGCATTCATCGCTCACGCCGCTGGGCGTGAACGCGGTGGAGATCGCCTGCGAATTTGTGGCCCACCTCAAGACCATGCACAGGCGACTGGTCAAGGAAGGCCCGTTTGACCCGATCTACGACGTGCCGCATACCACCATCCACACCGGGGTGATTGCCGGCGGCACCGCGCTCAACATCATCCCGCGCGACTGCGATGTGACCTGGGAGATCCGCCACCATCACATGAATTCGCCCGATGCACTGTTCAACGAAGCCARRGCTTTTGCCGACAGCCTGGTGCCGGCCATGCAGGMGGTGGCGGCYGACACCGGCATCACSCACAARCTCAAYTCGGTGCTGCCCGGTTTTGCGACGGAAGCCGACAGCGAAATCGCCCAGTTGTGCTTCAGGTGCGCGGATGTAGATGCCAACTCGGGCGCCGGCAAGGTTTCCTTTGGCACGGAAGCTGCGTTGTTCCACCAGGCCGGTGTGCCGACCATCGTGTGCGGCCCCGGCCATATCGCGCAGGCACACCAGCCGAACGAATGGATCACGCTGGAGCAACTGGCCTGGTGCGAGCGCTTCATGCGCCGCCTGGCCGACGAGCTCTGCATAAATCCGTCGTGAGCCCGTCCTGAACTGACCACTGCACCCCTACCTCACCCGAAAGAACACATGATGCAACGCAGAGATTTCCTGGGCACCAGCCTGGCACTGACCGCAGGCAGCGCACTGGCGCAGGCCAACCCCAAAATCGCGCGCATCGTGGTGCCTTTTGCACCGGGCGGCGTGCAGGACATCCTGGCCCGGTCCATCTCCACCGAGCTCGGCCTTGCACTGGGCCAAACCGTGATTGTGGAAAACCGTCCCGGCGCGGGCGGCACCGTGGGCACGGGTTATGTCGCCAAGTCCCCGCCCGACAGCGGTGCGATGGTGCTGGCGGCCGCCAGCCACAACATCGCCGGTACGCTCTACACCAAACTCGCCTACGACCCGCAAAAAGACTTTACGCCCATGGCGCATATCGGCACGGCCGACTACGTGCTGATGATCCACCCCGAGGTGCCCGCCAAAACCGCGGCCGAATACATCCGCTACGCCAAGGCCAACCCGGGCAAGATGAACTACGCGACGGCAGGCGTTGGCAGCGCCACGCATCTTTCCATGGCGTATTTCAACGGCCTGGCCGGCATCGACGTGGTGCATGTGCCGCTCAAAGCCACGGGCGAAGCCATCAATGAAGTGATCTCGGGCCGTGCACAGGCCGTGATTGCCGCCAGCATTGGTGCGCTGGCTTTCGCCAAGGACAGCCRCATCCGGTTGATCGGCGTGACCTCACCCAAGCGTTCCAGATACCTGCCCGAAGTCCCCACCATCGCCGAAAGCGGCTTGCCGGGCTACCAGTTTGACTCGTGGTTTGGCCTGCTGGGCCCTGCCGGCACACCCGCAGCCGACGTCAACCGTGTCAACGCGGCCATCGCGAAACTGCTCAAGGACCCCGTCATCCTTGAGCGCCTGGACAAGCAGGGCATCGAGCCCCTGGCCCTGAGCAACGCCGACTTTGCCAAGCTGCTGGCAGTGGACTACAAGCGCATGGCCGAGGTCGTGAAGGCCTCGGGTGCCRAGGTCGAATAGCGCCAGCACTTCGCCGCCGGCCTATGGCAGCGTGACGCCGGCCACGGAGGCCAGGTATTTTTCCAGCACGGCCAGCTCGGGCACGGTGGGGGCGCCTTTGCCCGCGATGACGGCGTAAATGTGTCCCCTGAAACTGCCGCGCGGATAGTAGCTGAGATAACCCCAGCCGATCAGCATCTGGCTGCACACACCCGGCGCCAGCGTGGCACTGGCGGTGCCCGCCTGCACCGAATTGATACGCAGCCTCTGCGCACCGGGTGCAGAGGTGAGCGCCATCACGGCAGGCACACCCGCTGGGAGTTTCGTGGCGCTGGTCAGCTGCACGGTCTGCCCCGCCGAGTCCACCCATTTGGCATACGGCTGGCTGTTGGTGAAACCCAGGTCCGAGGTGTAGAGCGTCTCGGTCTTTGAGGCCTGGAAAACCACGCCGGTATTGATTGCCCCCGGAACACTGACCGCGGCAAGGGCGAAATGGGGATCTTCAATGTTGTAGGGCACGCGGTTTTTCGGATTGGGCTGGATGCCGGCCATCGGCACTGATTTTTTGCACCAGAAGCCCGCCGTGTCGTAAACACTGTGGTCCGAATATTTTTTGCCCCCGGCATTGACGCGCATCACCGGCGGCGCCATCGTGCCCATGTTGGGGCCGTCCCTGTTGATCCAGTTGATCATCTCCATGGCATTGCCGGCACTGGAGCCGTAGCCCGAATCCGACACCGCGCGTACCGCCTGCCCGGCCGCGGCGGGCGCACCCAGCAGGTAGTCGGTGTAGCCGTGGGTCATGTCCCATTTGCAGGCGTTGTATTTCGCGATGATGGCCAGCGCGGCATCGGCCAGGCTGGTAGCAGCGTAGGCCACCGGATCGGTCAGCGAGAACACCTTGCGCGGCGGCGGCACCTGGCCCGACAGCTGGCCGCCGCTGGTATAGGTCAGCGTAGCCACCCGATTGGCTGCCGGCGTGAAGGTAAAGGTGTCCTGGCCGTTGGCCCCCGCAGGAATGACAAGGCTGGACTTGCTCAGCGTGCCTCCGTTGTTGGAGGCCACGGTCAACGTCACGGGTTGTGCCAGATTGCCGCGGGCATAAACCGTGAACGTCAGCGGCGCGCCGGCGGGTGAATAGCCAGGACCGTCGTCGTACACGGTGGCCTGCACAATACCCACCGCAGCCTTCATCGGCCCCGAGACCAGCGGCTCGAGCGTGCGGTTCTGGTGCCAGCCCGGCACATGGTTGATGGCGTAGTTGTGGATGGGCCAGTGGTTGCCGCCCATCCAGCTATAGACCTCGCAGTTGACCTGGCGCGCATAGTTGATGGCCTGGGCAAACATGGTTTGCCAGCGCGTGTCGTCAATCGGCATGCCGATCTCGGTGAGCGCCAGCTTCGCACCCCGGGCCTGTACCCAGTCGGCCGCAATCTTCAGGCGGTCCATGCCCGTGGAAGCCTTGATGGGGCCAACACCAAAACCCGCGCTGTAGTTCTTGGCGACTTCCGTGTCGTAATCGAAAGAGGCACCGTTGCCGAAGGCATCAAGGTAGACGTGGACTTCATACACAAGATTGGCGCCCGTGACCGGAAAGCCCGGGTTCTTGGTGCCCAGCGATATGGCCGCGCTGTACTGGTTGCCGCCCACATAAATGGGGTTGATGGGGTCTATGGCCCGGATCGCATTGATGGCAGCCTGCGAATAAGCCGCCATGATCGCCAGGTCTTCACCACCCTTCACGGTTTCTTCATCCGAGGCGATAAGGCCACCCGGCTTGGGCAGGTCGTGCGGTTCGTTCATGAGGCCATAGCCGCCGAAGCCGGGGTGGCTCTTCCACTTCGTGGCGGCACGCGCCCAGAAATCCGCAAACTGGGACTGCTTGAGCGTGGCGCCTGCGGTCAGCGAAAAAATCCTCACCTGCACCTGGCTTGCATCGGTGGTGTAGGGCCGCAGCAGCGGGTCGGACGGCACGGTCAGGCCAAGTACGGATCCGTCGGCCTGAAATTTGAAATCCTGGTAGCGCCCGTAGTTATGGTTGTCGATGATGCACTTCATACCCGCCGCCGCATGGGCATCCAGCACACCGGTGATATAGGCTTCATACGCAGCGTGGAAAACACCCGGATTGCCGATCGCCGCTTTGGCCGCAGCGTTGGCCACTGTGTCATGCAGCATGGGCTGCAGCAGCTCCCATTGAATGGGCAGCCTGTTTTTGGTGAAGCCGCAGGCGGCGAGATAATCCACGTCGGCCTTGCGCGGCACGGTGAAATGGATGTTGGTTGCAGAACTCGTGTTGCGCCGCAAGCCGGTTTTTGCCCATTCCATGCCGGAGAGATTGGTCCCCATCGCTGGCGAGCCGGCCGCAGCAAGAGGCGCTGCGGCCTGGGCAAGCCGGGCCGTCATGAAAGGCCCAAAGG
>NZ_JBFUCA010000387.1:0-4114 GCF_056405475.1 Polaromonas sp. P1_G4 | reverse complement strand
GAAGTGCGCCAATATGCCCAGTTGCATGCGCTTGCCCAGCTCGGCGGCGGGGCCGGTCTGGGCGGCGAATTGCCCGACGCGTATTTCGGTATCCGTCACGCCGATTTCCGCCGACTGCGCCGCCGCGGCGACAAGCACTCCCACCAACACGGCCAAACGCCACCATGGCTTGTTTTTCATCAGGGGCCTCCGTTTTTTTCGTGGTAATGGTTTTTTCACCATCTGCATATGCAACTTCTTGCATATGTGCACTGCAAGGTAGTCCAATGCGCACGGCTTGGCAACGCGGTTAGTCCGGGTGCGACTGGATTTGAGCGGGAATCCGTGAGAAAAGTGCCGCTAACGCGGCCTTTTCAGGCGGGCAGCAGATGCCCGGCCTAGACCCCCAGCGCCAGCCGGGTGGTATTTTTCACCTCTTCCATTACGGCGTAAGTGCGGGTTTCGCGCACACCCGGCAGCTGCCAGAGCACGGTGCCGGCAAAAGAGCGGTAGGCCACCATGTCGGCCATGCGGGTTTTGAGCAGATAGTCAAAGCCGCCGGCCACCATGTGGCATTCGGAGATTTCCGGGTGGACCTGTACGGCCGCCTTGAAGGCTTCAAACACGTTGGGCGTGGTGCGGTCCAGCAGCACTTCGACAAACACCATCATTCCGGCGCCCAGCTTGAGGGGATTGAGCAGGGCTTCATAACCCAGGATGTAGCCGTCCCGGCTCAAACGCTGCACGCGGGCCAGCACGGCCGTGGGCGACAGAGCCACGCTCTCGGCGAGCTTGAGGTTGGAAATCCGGCCGTCCTGCTGCAGGACATTCAGGATTTTCAGGTCAATGCGGTCAATTTCGGGTGAGGCTTCAAACATGGATAGTGAATTATTCGGTGAATTGCACAAATTTAGCGGGAAATTCTGCTGAATTCAACAGAACATCATCGTATTGACTGAATAACCGCCATTTACCGTGAAAACCTCCATGAATCACTTGAAGCCTGCATCTCCGCGCCTGCCCTTCCCGTACCGCCCCGAAGCCGACATCGTGGCGGCGCACCTGCAGCGCTTCGCCGGGGCGCTCGACTGGGCGGCTGCGGCGCACTCCGCCCAGCCCTGGGTGCAGGCCGTGCGTGACAACCCGCCGCCGTTCTGGGCGATGGAAAGCCTGCTCAAGGAATACCCGATCTCCAGCGCGGAGGGCTTGGCCCTGATGCGGCTGGCCGAAGCCTTGTTGCGTGTGCCGGACGCCGAAACCGCGATTGCCCTGACGGCTGACCAGCTCGGCCGCGCCGATTTCGACAGCGCTGGCGACGGTGTAATGGCTCGCCTGTCGGCCTCGGCCATCGCCATGTCCAAGAAATTCCTGCCGGAAGGCGGCCAGGCCCACATCATGAGCAAGCTGGGCGCGCGCACGGTGGTGGCGGCGACCTTGCGTGCCGTGCAGCTGCTCGGCCGGCAGTTTGTGCTCGGGCAAACCATTGCCGATGCGATGGCCGAGGCCGATGACAGCCGCAAAAAAATCCCCAACCTGCGTTTCAGCTACGACATGCTGGGCGAGGGTGCGCGTACCGATGCCGACGCGCTGCGCTATCTCGCCAGTTACACAAACGCTATCAAATCAATAGCTGCTGGCGCTCGTCCAATGGGTGCTACCGAGCAAAACGACGGTATATCCATCAAGCTCAGCGCGCTGCACCCGCGCTACGAAGACGCCCAGCGCGAACGCGTGATGGCCGAGCTGGTACCGCGCGTCTGGGGGCTGTGCGAGCTGTCGGCCCGGGCCAATATCAACCTCACCATCGACGCCGAAGAGGTCGACAGGCTCGAGCTCTCGCTGGATGTGTTTGAAGCCCTGGCTGCGCTGGTGGCAAAGCACCACCCGCAGTGGCAGGGCTTTGGCTTGGCCATGCAGGCCTACCAGACCCGCGCGCTGGAGTTGATTGAGCACATCGCCACCGTCGCCCGCAAATACAGGCTGCGCCTGATGTGCCGCCTGGTCAAGGGTGCGTACTGGGATTCGGAAATCAAGCGCGCACAAGAGATGGGCTTGCCGCACTACCCGGTGTTCACGCACAAGCACCACACCGATGTGTCGTACCTGGCCTGTGCGCAGGCTTTGCTGGCCGCGCCCGACGCCATTTACCCGCAGTTTGCCGGCCACAACGCCGCCACCATTGCCGCGATTTTGCAGATGGCGTCGCGCAACGCAGTTCCCTTCGAGCTGCAGCGCCTGCACGGCATGGGCGAGGGCGTTTTCCGCGAGGTGCTGAAGAACCCGCTGATCAGCTGCCGCGTGTACGCGCCCGTGGGCGCCCACCGCGACCTGCTTGCTTACCTGGTGCGCCGCCTGCTTGAGAACGGCGCCAACTCGTCCTTTGTGCACCAGCTGGCCGACGAGTCGGTCGGCATGGGCGAGCTGCTGACCTCACCGATGCGCCTGGAGCCCGAATCGTCTTTGCCGCTGCCGCCGGCCCTATACGGCCCCGGCCGGCCCAACAGCCTGGGGCTGGACCTCACGGTCCAGAGCATGCGCGCACCGCTGCTGGCCGCGTTGGCCACCACCCCGGTCCCCGTCGTGCCTGAGTTTGATGCCAAATCGGCCGCCAGCGCAATAGCGACGTGCGCAAGCAGCTATCAAAAGTGGAGCAACGTGCCCATTGCCGAGCGCGCGGCCATCTTGCGCCGCGCTGCCGCCGCGATGGAGCAGCAGATGCCGAAGTTCTGCGCATTGCTGGTGAAAGAGGCCTTCAAGACCTGGGGCGATGCGGTGTCTGAAGTGCGCGAGGCGGTGGACTTCCTGCGCTACTACGCGGGCGAGGCCGAACGCATCATGCAGCCGGTCGCGCTGCCCGGCCCCACAGGTGAAACCAATGAGCTGCGCCTGTCGGCGCGCGGCGTCTGGGTCTGCATCAGCCCCTGGAATTTCCCGCTGGCCATCTTCACCGGCCAGGTTGCGGCGGCACTGGCCACCGGCAACGCTGTAATGGCCAAGCCCGCCGAGCAAACCCCCGGCGTGGCTTGGGAGGCTGTGAAGTTGCTGCACCAGGCCGGCGTGCCCGAAGGCGCGCTGCAACTGGCGCATGGCGCCGGTGAAACCGTGGGCGCCGCGCTGGTGGCAGCGCCGCAAGTCGCCGGCGTGGTGTTTACCGGCTCCACCCAGGTCGCCAAGATCATCAACCGCGCGCTGGCCGCCAAAGACGGCCCCATCGTCCCGCTGATTGCCGAGACCGGCGGCATCAACGCCATGCTGGTGGACAGCACGGCCCTGCCCGAGCAGGTGGCCGACGCGGTGGTGCAGAGTGCGTTCCGCTCCGCCGGCCAGCGCTGCTCGGCGCTGCGCCTGCTGTGTGTGCATGAGGGCATTGCCGACCACGTGATCGAGATGATCAAGGGCGCCGCGCAGGAGCTGGTGGTGGGCGAGACAGCCGACCTGGCGACRGATGTCGGTCCGGTGATCGACCGCGAAGCCTTTGACAACATCCAGAAGCATCTTCAGCGCCTGAATTCAACGTCAAAAATGCTTGTAAGCCATGCAGGACGAGCGCAAGCAGCTCCTGATTCGATAGCAAATGTCATTCCCCCCGCAGCCTTTGAAGTACGCAGCCTGGCCGAAGTGAAAGACGAAATCTTCGGCCCCGTGCTGCAGATCGTGCGCTGGGGCAGCGGCGAGCTGGCCACGCCGGAGGCCGTGATCGCGCAGATCAACGCACTGGGCTACGGCCTCACGCTCGGTATCCAGACCCGCATCGACTCGCGCGCACAGGCACTCGCGGCCAGCGCCCACGTAGGCAATATTTATGTGAACCGCAACATGATCGGTGCGGTGGTGGGGGTGCAACCTTTCGGCGGAGAAGGCCTGTCCGGCACGGGCCCCAAGGCGGGTGGGCCGCATTACCTGTATCGCTTTTGTGCTGAGCAGACTGTCACTGTGAATACGACGGCGGCGGGGGGGAATGCGGCGCTCCTGGCTGGAGGGGCTTGACGGGGCGGTCGGCTCCCGTTCCGACGGGGTGCTCTTTGCTGAGAGCTGCTGGCCGGGGGTAGCCCGGCAGCTACTCACTTTTCTTTTGCTTCGCCAAAAGCAAAGTAAGCAAAAGAAAAGGCGACCCTGCTGTCTGCGTCCCTCCGCT
>NZ_JBFUCA010000386.1:0-4117 GCF_056405475.1 Polaromonas sp. P1_G4 | reverse complement strand
GATGAGTTCTGCTGGCCGGGGGTTGCCCGGCATGCCAGTAACTTTCTGTTGCTTCGCCTAATGAACGTCACCAACGAAAAGGCGACCCTGGTTCCTGCGTCCCTACGCTTCGCTGCGGGCAACCTGCGGTGCTCGGTCCAGCCGGGGTCAAAAACAACTCGCTTCGCTCAAACAAGTTTTTGCCCTGRTCCGTCTGGACCTCCGCTCCTCGGYGCATCCACAAGGGSYAATCGGGAACGGGGACCGAATACCAAAGACAAATACCAACMARGACTCGCCRKGGCGWGTCCTKGTTTCTTCTGGTATTCSGGGTYCTGTCTTCGGCTGGTATTCCTGCCTCTACCCCCTTGTGGATGCGCCGAGGAGCRSAGGGCCAGACGGATCAGGGCAAAAACTTGTTTGAGCGAAGCGAGTTGTTTTTGACCCCGGCTGGACCGAGCACCACAGGTTGCCCGCAGCGAAGCGTAGGGACGCAGGAGCCAGGGTCGCCTTTCTTTTGCTTACTTTTCTTTGGCGAAGCAAAGAAAAGTGAGTCGCTGCCGGGCGACCCCGGCCAGCAACCCTCAGCAGAGAGAGCTAAGGCCGGAGCAAGAGCCGGCCAAGAAAACTTAAGAAACGATATAAGCCCCAGCCCCAGTAGAAAACAACTTACCGTCAGCCCCCAGAAACTCCATCCTCGTACTCGCCACCCGAGACCCCAGCCGCATCACCTCAGCCCGCAACTCAAAAAATTCACTGATGCCAGGCCGCAAATAATCCACCCGCAGATCGATGGTGCCCAGCTTGGCAAAGCGGTGCAGCCGCTGCATCGGCGATTCGTCCATGTGGCGCGCGCCTATGGCCGCCATCACGGCGAGCCCGCCCATGGCGTCCAGACCGGCGCTGATCACGCCGCCGTGGATGCGGTTGTGGGCGTAGTGGCCTATCAGCTCGTTGCGCATGTCAATGCGGGCGGTGACCCGTTCCGCCGTCACCGAGGTGATCTTGAGCCCCAGCAACTTGTTGAAAACGATTTTTTCCTCGAACAGCTCTTTGAGGCTGGCGACAAATTCCGGCTCGAACTCAATCGCGCCGGCGGGGGTGGGCTGTGCTTTGGTCATGGCGTCAATTGTCGTGCAGCGAAATCTTTCCTGATTTTCCGGGTTCTCATGCTTTGGCCTCATCGAACCTCAGCAACACCTGCCCGGTACTTGTTTGCTGACCCACCTCTGCCATCACAGCCGCCAGCACGGCATCGTGCGGGGCATTGACCGCGTGCTCCAGCTTCATGGATTCAATCACCAGCAGCGTGTCGCCGCGCTTCACGGCCTGGCCTGGCGCCGCATGGACAGCAATCACCTTGCCGTTGAAGGGCGCCCGCAACTCCCGCGCGGTTGCAACACCGCCGGATGCCGGCGGCGCAAAGGTGGAATCTTCCAGGAACAGGTCCACAGAGCCCGTCTGCACATGCCAGCGTGCACCGGGTTGCCCGGAAGATTCCTTCAGGCGAACCGCCGATATGCGCTGCCCGGTCTGGCCTGTGCCTACCGTCAGAGCACCATCGGGTCCCCGAGTGATCACCGCCTGCAACACCTCGCCGCCCGCTTCGATTTCCAGCACACCCCCGCCCAGCTCACGTATGCGCAGATCGAGCAGCTGCCCACGGTGGCGCAGCCGAACCGGTCGGGGAAACGGGCACGGCAGGCTGTTTGCGGCGCTGTTTGAGTCAATATCTTGAGAGAAAATGGCCGCCAGTCCATACGGAACAAGCGCAAGCAGCTCCTCTTTTTGTAGCACTCCGCGTATCGCATCGCCCTGCTCCGCCAGAAAAGGAATCAGCGCATGCCCGGCGCGGAACACCGGATGGGCCAGGCAAGCCGACAAAAACTTCCGGTTGGTGGGCAGGCCCAGTACTTCGGTACGGCCCAGCGCCGCCACCAGTTGGTCTATGGCTTGCTCACGTGTGGCAGCATGCACCACCAGCTTGCCCAGCATCGAATCGTAATGAGGCGACACCACCTGGCCTTCAAACAGCGCATGGTCAAAGCGCACTTCGCCGGGTTCACGAAAGCGCCGCACCGTGCCTGTGTGCGGCGTGAAATTCTCGTCTTCGGCACACAGGCGCACCTCAATCGCATGACCGCTAAACGCCACCTGATCCTGCGCAAGAGGCAGTGGCTCGCCTTGCGCTACGCGCAGCTGCCATTCGACGAGATCAAGGCCTGTGACAGCTTCAGTCACCGGATGCTCGACCTGCAAGCGAGTGTTCATTTCCATAAGGAAGAAACTAGCCCCCACGCTTGCCACTTCGTGTGCTGCGCTGCCCCCCAAGGGGGCCTTCGCGCCTTGGGGCGGCCCGGCGGCGCTCACGTCGCCACCATCAACCAGAAACTCCACCGTCCCTGCACCCACATAACCCGCGGCTTGCGCCAGCGCTACCGCCGCCCCACACATGCGCGCACGCAGCGCAGCATCCACCGCCGGGCAGGGCGTTTCTTCAATGATCTTCTGGTGGCGGCGTTGCACCGAGCAGTCGCGCTCGCCCAGATGAATGCAATGGCCGTGGGCGTCGGCAAACACCTGCACCTCGACATGGCGTGGATTTAACAAAGCCCGCTCCATCAGCAGCTCCCCGCTGCCAAAGGCCGAGAGCGCTTCAGAGCGGGCGCTTTGGAGCGCCGCCGAAAGGTGCGCGGCCTCCCGCACCAGCCGCATGCCGCGCCCACCGCCGCCCGCCACGGCCTTGACCATCAGCGGGTAACCGATGCGCGCGGCTTCGGCTTCAAAGCGCGCGTCGGACTGGTCATGACCCTGGTAGCCCGGCAGGCAGGGTACGCCTTGCGCCGCGGCGAGTTGCTTGGCAGCCGACTTGCTGCCGAGCTGCCGGATCGCGGCCGGCGGTGGCCCCACCCAGGTCAGCCCCGCAGCAATCACCGCGTCGGCAAAGGCGGCGTTCTCGCTGAGGAAACCGTAGCCCGGATGCACCGCATCGGCGCCGCTGGCCTTGGCCGCAGCAACCAGTTTGTCGATGCGCAGATAGGAATCGGCAGAAGTGGCACCTCCCAGCACACAGGCGATGTCCGCCTCCTGCACATGCAGCGCACCGGCGTCGGCGTCTGAATACACCGCCACCGTCTGCATGCCCATGGTTCGCGCGGTGCGCATGATGCGGCGCGCAATCTCCCCACGATTGGCCACCAGCAAGCAGCGGATATTTTTCATGCAGACGCCCCGCTCCGTATGCCAGGCACGGTCATGAACTCAGCCACCCTTCTTGCCGGACTTGGCCACGCCCATCATTTTGGCGATGATCCCCATCATGACTTCGTCGGCCCCACCGCCTATGGAAGCGAGCCGGCCGTCGCGGAACATGCGCGCCACCTTGTTCTCCCAGGTGTAGCCCATGCCGCCCCAGAACTGCAGGCAGGTGTCGGGCACCAGGCGGTTGAGCCGCCCGGCCTTGAGCTTGGCCATGGACGCGAGCTCGGTCACGTCCTGGCCCTGCACATAGAGCTCGCAGGCACGGTAGGTCATGGCGCGCAGGCTCTCGACTTCGGTCTTCATCTCGGCAAGCTTGAACTGCACCCATTGCTGGTCAGCCAGAGTGGCGCCGAAAAGCTTGCGCTCATGCGCCCACTCGACCGTCCATTCAATGCAGTTGGACAGCGACTGGATGCAGCTGGCTGCGCACCACAGGCGCTCTTCCTGGAACTGCATCMTCTGGTAGACAAAGCCCGAGCCTTCGCTGCCGATCAGGTAACGCTGCGGCACACGCACTTCGTCAAAGTAGATCAGGCCGGTGTCGGACGAGTTCATGCCGATTTTTTTGATTTTTTTGGCCGCTTCAATGCCTTTGCGCAGCTTGCCCTTGTCGCGCATGGGCACCATGACCAGGCTCTTGTTTTTGTGCACAGGGCCCTCACCGGTGTTGACCAGCATGCACATCCAGTCGGCCTGCAGGCTGTTGGTGATCCACATCTTCTGGCCGCTGACGATGTAGTCGCCGCCGTCCTTGCGGGCATGGCTCTTGATGGAGGCGACATCGCTGCCCGCACCCGGCTCGCTCACACCGACGCAGCCGACGGCATCGCCGGCAATCGCTGGAGCGAGGAATTCGCGCTTGAGTTCGTCGCTGCCG
>NZ_JBFUCA010000385.1:0-4122 GCF_056405475.1 Polaromonas sp. P1_G4 | reverse complement strand
GGATTTAATAGCTGGTTGCGCTTGTCTGTATTGGCTTGTGGCTATTATTTGCTTAAGAGCTGTGCGTGTAGCTTCAGCCCGGGCGGCAGTGGCCGCATGGGTTGGCAGGGCGCGGGTGCTGAAGAATTTCATGCGGCCCGGCCTTTTTCTTTTACGACCAGCCGGTATTGCGTCATCAACGTGGCCACCAGCACCGAGATCAGCGACGCCGCCACGATGACGTCAGCGATATAGGTGGGCACGCCCACGGCGCGGCTCATGGTGTCGGCGCCGACCAGCACGCCCGCCACAAACACGGCTGCCGCCAGAACGCCCAGGGGGTTGAGTGCGGCCAGCATGGCAATCACGATGCCGGTGTAGCCGTAGCCGGGTGACATGTCGAGCGTGACGTAGCTGGTGCGGCCCGCCACCTCAATGGCGCCGGCCAGCCCAGCCAGAGCACCCGACAACAGCGCAACCAGCACCACCGTGCGGGTGACGGGCACGCCGGCGAATGCCGCGGCTTTGGCGTTGGCGCCCACGGCGCGTATGTCAAAGCCCAGTACGGTGTACTTCAGCAAGGCCCACAGCGCTATAGCCAGCGCGGCGGCCCACAGCAGTCCGGTGTGGATGCGTGTCTGCGCGACGAGCCTGGAAAGCTCCAGCTCGCCCTGCAGCGCCACGCTTTGCGGCCAGCCCATGGCAGTGGGGTCTTTCATGGGGCCGTCGAGCATCGCCGACACGAACAGCAGCATGATGAAGTTGAGCAACAGGGTGGTGACGACTTCATCGACACCCAGGCGGGCCTTCAGCAAGGCCGGGCCCAGCAACAGCAGTGCGCCGGCAATGGCGGCGGCCAGCATCATCAGCCCGAACAGCAGCCAGATGGGCAAATCAAAACCGCTACCCCCGTGCATGCCGCCCACAGCCACGGCGGCCAGCGCGCCGGCATAAAGCTGGCCTTCCGCGCCAATGTTGAAAAGCCTCGCCTTGAAGGCCACCGTGGCGGCCAGGCCGGTCAGGATGAGGGGCACCGCACGGGTAAAGGTTTCGCTGAGGGCAAAGACGGAGCCAAAGCCGCCCTTGAACAGCAGCACATAGGTTTGGCCCAGCGGCGCACCGGCCCACAGCACCAGCAGTGCGCTGATCAGCAAGGTGAACGCGATGGCGCCGATGGGTGCCAGCACCAGGGCCCAGCGCGAGGTTTGCGTTCTTTTCTCCAACCTCATGAGGCCACTCCCAAYGCGGGCTCGGCACGGACACCGGCCATCGCCAACCCGATCAACTCTCGCGACCAAGTCTCGGCGGGCAGGGCCTCCGTCAGCTGGCCCGCGTGCATCACAGCCACTCGGTCGCCGAGCGCCACCACTTCGTCCAGGTCGTCAGAAATGACCAGCACGGCCGCGCCAGCGTCTCGCGCGGCGATCAGTTGCTGCTGCACATAGGCAACGGCACCAATGTCCAGGCCCCAGGTGGGCTGGTGGGCGATGATCAGTTTGGCCGGCTGGGGTGCGGTTTCGGAAGAGGGGAAACATTTTTCCGACGGGCCGCCCCTAGAAAAAATAGCCCCCTCGGGGGGCAGCGCAGTACGCGAAGCGACAAGCGTGGGGGCCACGAGCGCCCGCCCGAGGATGAGCTTTTGCATGTTGCCGCCCGACAGTGAGCGCGCCGCGGTGTGCGGCCCGCCGCCGCGCACGTCAAACTCGCGCATGATGCGGGCCGCATGGGTCTGCGCGGCCTTGCGCTTGACCCACAGCGCTTTGGAAAACGCCGGGCTGCGCAGGCGCTCTGACACGGCGTTTTCCCAGACGCTGAGGTCGCCGACCACGCCGACGCCATGCCGGTCTTCGGGGATGCGCGCCACGCCCTGGGTGACCAGCCAGGCTGGCGAGGCCTTCATGGGCTGACCCAAAAATGTCACAGAGCCCTGGCTGGCGGCGCGGGTGCCGCACAACAAGTCGGCCAGGGCGAGCTGGCCGTTGCCTGAGACGCCCGCAATGGCGACGATTTCACCGGCCCTGAGTTCGAGCGAAACGCCATCCAGGCGGTCTTGCCCCGCATTGGCCGTGCTGACACCTTCCAGTGTGCAGACCGGCAGGCCGGTTGACGGCGCGGGGCGGCGCTGTGTGCTGGTGACAGCATGGCCCACCATCCATTGCGCCAGCTGCGCCTGGCTGGTGCCGGCGGCTGGTGCTTCGGCCACCAGCTTGCCACCGCGCAGCACAGCCACACGGTTTGACACGCGCAGCACCTCGCCCAGCTTGTGACTGATGAAAATGATGGACAGGCCCTGCGCCACCATCTGGCCCAGCGTGCCGAAGAGCGCCTCGCTTTCCTGCGGCGTCAGCACGGCGGTGGGTTCGTCCAGGATCAGGATGCGTGCGCCGCGGTACAGGGCTTTCAGGATCTCGACCCGCTGGCGTTCGCCGACCGAGAGGCTGCCCACTTTGGCATCGGGCGCCACGGGCAAGCCAAAGCGCTGTGCCACCTCCAGCAATCTGGCGCGGGCTGCGCTGCGGCGTGAAAACAGCTGCCACAGCGGCTCGTCGCCCAGCATCACGTTGTCGAGCACGCTGAGGTTGTCGGCCAGTGTGAAATGCTGGTGCACCATGCCAACGCCGGCTGCCAGCGCGGCCTTTGGGTTGCCGGGCGGCAGCGGCTGGCCAAAGATTTCGATATCACCTTCGTCGGCTGTGTAGTGGCCGAAGAGGATGGACACCAGCGTGGACTTGCCGGCACCGTTTTCACCAAGCAGCGCGAGGATTTCGCCGCTGTGCAGCTCGAGCGAAATCGCGTTATTGGCAACCAGCGGGCCGAAGCGTTTGGTGATGCCACTGAGGCGAAGAACCGGGGCAGTCATGACGAGGCAGACCCCAGCTTGCGGCAGAACGACTGGATGGCCAACGCGGCGGGAGCTGGTGAGACTTGCAAAAGGCAATGCGGACCTTCTATTTTCACGATCTCTATGGACGGAAGGTCTTGCTTCAGAGATTGCGCGGCAGATGCAGGAACCACCTGATCCTGCGTTGCCTGCAGATACATCACCGGCACGTGGAGCTGTTTGAGTTTATCCCTCACATTCACATGAAGAACCTCTTGAGTTCGCTTGGCCATTGCTTGCGGTGAAAGCTGCCGCAGTGCCTGCTCAAGAGAGTTTCTCAGCTGGGGAGATGCAAATCTACCGAGCAAAAAGGGGCTGACAAGGCGGGTCAGCAGATGCGGAGGGATTTTCCGGGACACCCAGTTGTCCGCAAGATGGGAGACAAAGGAAAAGGCAGGACGGGGATTTTGCGCAAAAGTACAGCTCAGGATCACTCCACGCAAGCCGGCAGGCCGGGTAGCCGCAATGGAAATGGCCAAAGGCCCGGAAAAAGATTCACCCAGCAATACGAATGGCGCTGCGGTCATGCGCGCCAGGATGAACTTGTGCAAGTCGTCATAACCCAGCGCGTCATGTCCAGGGTAGCGCACGACTTCAACGTGCATGGATGGCGTCAGTGCGTTGACCAGCGGCGCAAGCAAATCTCCTRTGCCATCCATTCCGGGTAGCAAGATGAGCCGTAGAACAGGGAGAAGGGGCGCGGTCATCCGAAAGAAGCAGTGTTTAGCAATGTGGCTTTCAGATCAACAGGGACCGCAGCACTGGCGGCTGCGAATGCTTAACCGAGGGATTCCCAGTGGTCATGCCGGTCGCGCCGCTCCTGGCGGTAGTTGGTGATCTCCAGACGAAGGCCGTCGGGGTCGGTGAAAAAAGTGGCCCAGTAGTCGGGTGCGTATTCGCCGTGGTTGTGCGGCTCGCTGGCGTTGATGCCGGAGGCTTGCAGCAGCCGCGCGCATTCGGCCACGTCTTCGACAGTGTCTACGCGCAGGCAGAAGTGATGAAGGCCGGGCGAATACGAGTCGTGCGCGGCTTGCGAGCGGGCAGGCCGCAGCACATAACCAAAGTGGCGGTTGTAGTACTGGATGTGCGGGTCGCCGCCTATCGTGAAGGTGTTTTTGCGGCAGCTGAGCGTCTTGAGCATCAGCTTGTCGTAGAACGCTTCCGACTCGGCCATGTTGCTCACGGCAATGTAGATGTGGTCTATGCCGGTGAGCTCGGGCATGCTATTTCCAGGCGGCCAGGAACGCCAGCAACACCTTGGC
>NZ_JBFUCA010000384.1:0-4136 GCF_056405475.1 Polaromonas sp. P1_G4 | reverse complement strand
CTTCTGCGCTGGTCATGAAAGGCAAGCCACTTTATTCAAACTTGAGGCTGGAGAAAAATGTCTCGGCCACCTCGGGCGCGATGCGCGGGGCATACATCACCACCTGGAACACCTGCGGGCCTTGCACAAAGTAGGCGGCCTGCCCGCTCACCGGTTTGCCGTCGGGACCCTGCCCATCGGCCTTGACCAGCGAGGCTGGCGGCAGCGTGGCAGCGCCGGGTAACTTGAGCGGTGACACCTGCGGCGCAGGCCCGGCCTTCATGTTCGCCAGCGTGAGGCTTTGCCACTGTGCGAGCACGGGCGCCGCTTTTGACGCGTCGCCGAGGTCGGCCACCGCCACGGCAAAGGTGGCGCCGCCGGCATCACAACCCAGCATGCGCAAGGTAGTTGCCGGGCCACCCAGTGGAACCACTTTTTCGGCTTTGTCGGGCTTGCAGGGCAAAAGCAGCGCCAGGCGCGTGCCCTCGGGCCGCACTTCGCGCCAGTTCAGCGCGGGGCTACAGGCCACGAGCAAGATCATCACTGTCAGGGCAAAGGCGGCGACCGGCCGCGGCGAGAGGTGCGCGGCGCCTCCAGAAATCGTAAGCATGCCTTGGACTTTACAGGGAATCAAAAAAAGCAGCCCGTTTTGGGGCGAACCTGGGGCAAGCCGCTCCGTCCAGCCCGCTTCAGTACCGATTTTGGGTTGATACAGTCCCGGCCACGCACCAAGCTGGGCACGATGTTTGCTCATGCCCGCATGTGCAGTATGGAAAGAACTCCGGCTTTGCCATGCCATGATGCGGTCCAACAATCACAACCGTTCAATGATGATGGATTTGAAAACACACCGATTACTGGCTGCTCTGCTGCTATGTGCTGCAAACCCTGTCTGGGCTTTGGAGCTGCAGAATCAAAACTTTAGCGACGACGAAATTTTCTCGGCTGTCGTTAACCGGTTTAAAAAGCCGCTTCAACACCGGTTCAACCCTGCCTCTACGGATGAGCGAAAACCTTTGCTGGTGCTGGGTCCAGCACTGAAATTCGGCAAAAAAATGCAGTCCCAATCGTTTATCCACCTGACGCAGCAGGAGCTGGTTGAGCAGCAACAGGCGGTTTTTATATTGGTAGAGAAGGCGCGCCCGAATCCTGAGCGGACCGAACTCTATGTGGACTACGACATACCGAGCAATGCGTCTTTCGGCGTGCTGAAGGTTTATCCCAAAGATGGTGTGCTGGTCGTTGAAAGTCTTGACAGCTTCCGGTCATCCTCAGGCGCAAGGGCCACTTACGGCAAGCTGTACAAGGGCGTGGCTTGCCAGGACAACACGGAAATGGCTTACCGCTGGAACTACTACGAGCGCAGTGGCTCCGGCGGGCGTTGCCCTGACAAGATGTTTACCGAATTTACGGACTACGGCGGTTAACCGAACTACGCCATGCCCGCACCCGCCCACCTTCCCGGCGCCAACCAGCCTGTCTGGCGCGACAAGCTGTCACAGCTGCTCGAATCCACCGGCGAAGGCATTTTCGGCATCGACATGGATGGCTGCTGCACATTCATCAACCGTGCCGGCGCCGAGCAACTGGGCTATGCCCCCGCCGACGTGCTGGGCCACAACATGCACGAGCTGGCCCACCACTCGCATGCCGGCGGCGAGCACTACCCCGAGCACCTCTGCCCCATCTTCAACGCTTTTCGCAAGGCCTTGCCTTGCCGCATCGACACGGAGCTGTTCTGGCGCAAGGACGGCAGCGCGTTTGCGGTCGAATATTCGTCGCACCCCATCGTCGAAGGCGGCGTGGTGCAGGGCGCGGTGGTCACCTTTGTCGACATCTCAGGGCGCCGCCAGGCCGAAGACGCACTGCGCCAGGCGCATGCGGTGCTGGAGCAACGCGTCAGCGAACGCACCCAGGCCTTGTCTGAAGCGCTGCAGCACCTGCGCGAGCTCACCGCCTACACCCACACTGTGCGCGAGGAAGAACGCACGCGCATCGCGCGCGAGGTACATGACGAGCTGGGCAGCCTGTTGGTGGCGCTGAAGATGGACGTGGGCTGGCTCGACAAACGCCTGGGCGAACAGCAGCAGCGCGAACCCGGCGACGCGCAGGCCATGCGCGACACCATGCGCAGCAAATGCCAGAACATGGGCCGGCTGATTGAAAGCGCGGTCGATAACGTGGGCCGCATCATCACCGACCTGCGCCCCAGCATCCTGGACCACCAGGGCCTGTGGGCGGCGCTGGACTGGCAGGCCCATGAATTCGTGCAGTCGGCCGAACTGGCGCTGGACTGGCAAATGGACGTGGCCAATGCGGTACCGCTGCCCGAGGCTTCAGCGATTGCCATCTTTCGCATCTTCCAGGAAATGCTCAGCAATGTAGGCCGGCATGCGGCTGCCAGCCGCGTGGCCATCACCATACGGGCCACAGCCAAAGACATCAGCATCGCCGTGCAGGACAACGGCCGCGGCGCCGAAGCCGCCGCCTTTGAAGCAGCCAATGCTTATGGCGTGATGGGCATGCGGGAGCGCGCGCGCCACCTGGGCGGCAGCCTGGAGATCACCAGCCGGGTCGGCCACGGCTCTCTCCTTCACCTTCGGATCCAGTTATGAGCACCCTCAAAATCCTGATCGGCGACGACCACCGCATCGTGCGTGAAGGCCTCAAGCAGGTGCTGGCCGACGCGCCCGAAATTGAAGTGGTGGCCGAAGCGGAGACCGGCCCCGACATCCTGCAGCGCGTCGACGCGTTGGGTGGGGACAAAGGCCTGAGCGCCGTGCTGCTGGACATTGCCTTGCCCGAGCGCGATGGCCTGGATGTGCTGCAGGCGCTCAAGAAAAACTGGCCTCGCCTGCCTGTGCTGATGCTCAGCACCTACCCTGAGAAGCAGTACGCCGTGCGCTGTATCAAGCTGGGGGCGGCGGGCTACCTGAATAAAAGTGCCAACCCCGATGACATGATTGCCGCGGTGCGCAAGGTGGCGGCCGGTGGCCTGTACGTTTCAGCCGCCACGGCCGAAGCGCTGGCCAGCGCCGTCGGCGGCAGCGGGGGACGCAGCGGCGCCGAAGCCCTGTCGCACCGTGAACACCAGGTGTTCCGCCTGCTCACGGCCGGCAAGTCCGTGGGCGAGATCGGCACGCAACTGGGCCTTGCGTCCAACACCGTAAGCACCTACCGCTTGCGCATCCTGGAAAAAACCGGCGCCAAAAACGACGTGGAACTGGCACTGTATGCCGAGCGCCATGGCAGGGCGCCTGCCGACAGCTGACCGCAACACGTCAAACGGCCTTGTCCTACGGCCGCTCGGGTACCCATGACCGGAAAAAACACGCACGCGCGGGGCATGCTGGCTGCAGACGGCGATGTCGTTCCGATATCGCCCAGCCCAGACCCAAGCTCACCCATCCAAGGAGTATTTTTATGACGACCGTCACCGACGTGATGACCCGCAACGTGCGAACCATGGCCCCCGGCAATACCGTGGCAGACGCCGCGAAAGCCATGCGCGAGCTCGACGTGGGCGTGATCCCTGTGTGCGAGGGCGACAAGCTGCTCGGCATGGTGACCGACCGCGACATCGTGCTGCGCGCCGTCGCGGAGGGCCTGAACGGCGGCACGCCGCTGTCTACCGTGATGAGCACCGACATACATACCGCACGTGAAACTGACGACCTCGACACGGTCCTTGCAGACATGGCGTCCCGCCAGATTCGCCGTCTCCCGGTTCTGGACGGCTCGCAGCGCCTGGCCGGCATCATTTCCATCGGCGATATCGCGGTCAAGGGCCAGGACGAAGAGGATGTGGGGCAGTCACTGGCCGACATCTCGTCTCCGGCCTGAGCCAGCAGAGGTAGAGGCAGGGCCCGCGCCCTGCGCGAATTTGGTGCGTGACAAAACCGGTGCGCCACCGTGAGCCCGGCGCAACGCTGCTGAAGGTGAAAGAAACCAGCTGACGTATCTGCCTGCGCGCAGGCCTGCGCAGCCAAAACCAGCATGGCGGCACCGTGGTTGCTGTTTGCGGGCCGGTTTTTGTAGTGGATGCCCTACACCCTGTCATGGCATCCACAGCGAAATGCGGCAGCTGCCGCGCTTTCGCCCCAATTGGCCCAAATTGGCCCGCTGCTTGCAAGTCAGGCGCATCTTCCAAAGAAAGG
>NZ_JBFUCA010000383.1:0-4137 GCF_056405475.1 Polaromonas sp. P1_G4 | reverse complement strand
GCAGGTTTGTGCCCTGTCCACCACCCCGCTGGTGCCGCTGGCGTTGGTGCAGCGGGCCTTGCGCTCACCCAGCGTGCAAGTGCTCACCTATGCGGAAGCCAGGCAACACTTCGAGCGGGATTACCTGGTCGGGCTGCTCAAATTGACAGACGGCAACGTGGCCGATGCGGCCCGACTGGCCGACCGGAACCGCACGGAGTTTTACCGCCTGATGCAAAAGCACGGGCTCACGCCAGGACACTTCAAGGTTTAGACCGTAAACAGGCTCCAGGAGCTCCGGTTCGACCTGGGTTTGTCGCTGTGCCGCCGTGGGCCGTCGCTGGTTGGCGACAGGTTTAAGCCTTTGATTTAAAACGATTTAATCGAGCCATCTGCGGAAGTTGTCGCTCACCGGCGACAAAACCCGCGATTCTGGGCGCTTTTGAGCTGGATTACATTTGGTTAAATCAAGTATCACGCCCAACTTGTTGATTTAAAACAATTTTTCGAAGCTGGCACAGGGTTTGCCCTAGTCATGGCATGCCAGCTTTTTTCCTGCCTTTTTTGGCATCCTCCGGCGACCCCAAGCGCCGCTTCAATTTTCCCCTGCAGGCCCGTATCGCGGCCTGCGCGAGCCTTGCGGCACTGACGCTCGCGGCCGGCCAGGCACGTGCCTTCGATCTGGACGATGTGGCCGCTATCGCACGCCAGCGCTCGCAAGCGCCCTGGCGCGAAGCGTCCCACGCGGTGCCCACCGAGCTCGCCAGGATGGCGTACGACGACTACCGCGACATCCGGTTCAACGCCGCCAGCACGCTGTGGCGCGCCGACAAACTTCCCTTTGAAGCGAATTTTTTCCACGTCGGCCGGCACGGTGATTCGGTTCGCATTCACGAAATCACGACAGCGGGCGTGAAGCGCCTGTCCTACGACCCCGCCACATTCAATTTCGGAAAAAACAAACTGTCACCCGAGACCTGGGGTGACCTGGGCCACGGCGGCGCGCGCTTTTTCAGCAACCTCAACTCGCCCACCTACAAGGATGAGCTGGTGGTGTTCACCGGCGCCACCTACTTCCGGGCGCTGGGATCGGGCCAGCGTTATGGCCTTTCGGCACGCGGCCTGGCGGTGGACACCGCAGGCGGTGCGGGCGGAGCCAAGGAAGAGTTTCCCCGTTTCACGGATTTCTGGCTTCAAAAACCTGCAGTCGACAGCAAGCAGCTGACCGTCTTCGCTGTGATGGATTCGGAGCGCATGACAGGCGCCTACCGGTTCGACATCCAGGCCGGCGAGCAAACCACCACGAATGTACAGGCGCGCATCTTCATGCGCCCGGCCACAACCTCCGGCAACAGCGCGCCCGTGACCTCGCTGGGCATCGCGCCCCTGACCAGCATGTTTTTCTTTGGCGAAAACCAGCCCCGCCCCGGCGATTTCCGGCCCGAAGTGCACGACTCCGATGGCCTGATGATGGCTACGGGTGCCGGTGAATGGCTCTGGCGGCCCCTGCAAAATCCGTCCTCCCCGCTGGTGACGTCTTTCGCCATGAAGTCGCTCAAGGGCTTTGGCCTGATGCAACGCGACCGCGCCTTTGCCAACTACGAAGACACCGAAGCCCGCTATGAGACGCGGCCCAGCGCCTGGGTCACGCCCGTGGGCGACTGGGGCGCCGGCCGGGTCGAGCTGTTTCAATTTGCCACGCCGGACGAGACCCATGACAACGTGGTGGCCTATTGGGTACCCGAAAAAATGCCAGCACCTGGCCAGTCGCTGGACATCGCCTGGCAAATCAGCTGGCAGGGCAAGAACCAGCAACTACCGCCCAACAGCTGGGTCACGCAATCACGCCGCGGCACCGGGTACTCGAAGGCCGGAACCGATCTCACGGGCCAGGTCCAGTACGTCATCGACTTTGCCGGCCCGGCGCTGGACGCGCTGCCCGAGGACGCCAGGGTCGAAGCCATCTCCAGCGCCAACGCCAATGGCCGTGTGCTCGAAAGCATGGCCTACAAGAATCCCGCCACCGGCGCATGGCGCATGACGCTGCGCGTGCTGCGGCTGAACCCGGCCCAGCCTGTTGAGCTGCGCGCCTTCCTCAAACATGACAACCACACTGTGAGCGAAACATGGACCAACCTGATCACACTCTGATTCCATCCGCTGCACGCAGCGCCCTGCGCGAGGAACGCCACCCCAATTCGGTGACGGCGCCACCGCTGAACCGCGGCTCCATGGTGCCCCGGCCCTGGCGTGGCTTCTGGAACAGCATGGCCACCGCGCTGCTGCTGCCCATGCTGTCGATATTCCGGGCTGCCGCACCGGCACCATCCCATCGCCTGCCTGCCCCCCGGCTTGAGCGCTGGCAGCAGGCTGCCCGGCGCCGGCGCACGGTATTCCTGCTGCTGACTGTCATCAGCACCGTGCTGGCAACCAGCATCTTTGCGGACATGCAGCCCGACTATGACAATGCCTGGCTGCAGTACGGCCAGATCAGCCTGTTTGCCCTTCTGTCAGCCTGGGTAGTGACCGGCTTCATGACGGCGATGATGGGCTTTTACGTCACGATCTTTGGTGACAAACACGCGCTGTCCGCGAAAAAGGTTCAGCACTACCCGCTGGATGCGTCCACACGCACCGCGATCATCATGCCGATCTGCAATGAAGACGTACGCACCGTGTTCGCCGGCCTGCGCGCCACCTGCGAGTCGGTCGCGATGACCGGCCATGTACAGAGCTTTGATGTCTTCGTACTGTCGGACAGCAGCAACCCGGCCATCATCCAGGCCGAGCGCGCCGCCTGGGAAGACCTGCGCACCCAGCYGGCCGGACACCCCGACCAGCCGCAAATCGAGGTCTATTACCGCCTGCGCAAACGCCGCACCGACCGCAAGGCCGGCAATGTGGCCGACTTCTGCCGCCGCTGGGGCAAGGATTACCGCTACATGGTGGTGCTGGACGCCGACAGTGTGATGAGCGGCGACTGCCTGGTTTCCATGGTCAAGCTGATGGAAGCCAATCCCAGGGCCGRCATCATCCAGACCGCAACCCAGGCCATCGGCCACGTCACGCTGCACGCACGGGCGCAGCAGTTCGCCTCACGCGTGACCGGGCGTCYGTTCACGCTGGGGATGCAGTTCTGGCAGATGGGCGAGTCCCACTACTGGGGCCACAACGCCATCATCCGTATTAAGCCCTTCATGAAGCATTGCGCGCTGGCGCACATCAAGGGCACGGGCGGCATGGCCGGCAGCATCATGTCGCACGATTTTGTCGAGGCCGCGCTAATGCGCCGCGCCGGCTACCACGTCTGGCTGGTGGGTGACCTGGTGGGCAGCTACGAGCAGCAGCCGCCGGATTTGCTGGCCGAGCTGCAGCGCGATCGCCGCTGGTGCCAGGGCAACCTGCAAAACTCGCGCCTGATCGCCGAGCCGGGCATTCACCCGGTACACCGCTCCATGTTCGGCACGGGCGCGATGGCGTATCTGTCGGCGCCGCTATGGCTGTGCTTTCTCACGCTGGGTACAGCGCTGTGGCTGTCCGGCTCGCCCATGATTGCCGACTGGACGCTGCTTCCCGGCGAGCTGATGTCGCTTTGGGCCTGGACGCTGTGCATGCTGTTTTTGCCGCGCATCCTGGGCATCGTGGCCGTGCTGGTCAACCGCCAGCAGCAATCCTATGGCGGCACCGTCGCCCTGCTGCGCAGCGCTTTGCTTGAAACCCTGATCGCGCTGTTGCAGGCCCCCATCCGCATGCTCGCGCATTCGCTGTTTGTGGTGGTGGCCCTCACCGGCCTGAAGCTTGAATGGAAATCGCCCCCGCGCGAAGCGGCCGCTGTGCCCTGGCGCCATGCGCTGGCGCAGCTGGCGCCTATGTCCGGCGTGATTGCGCTGCTGGCTGTCGGCATTGCAGTGATCGATGCAYGGGCTTTGATCTGGCTGATCCCGGTCGGCCTGCCGCTGCTGCTGGCGATCCCGATGACGGTGCTCACCAGCAAGGTCGGCGTGGGCACGGCCCTGCGTGCGCAGAACTACCTGCTGATCCCGGAAGAAACCCGTTCGCCGGCGGTACTGCGACGCGCCTGGCTGCATGCAAGCCGGCTGGCCAAGCCACGGCTGAAGGCGGCCTGAAAATAGCCTGACTTCAGGGCAACCCATGAAA
>NZ_JBFUCA010000382.1:0-4146 GCF_056405475.1 Polaromonas sp. P1_G4 | reverse complement strand
TGCGCCGAGGAGCGCAGGTTCAGGCGGATCAGGGATCGCGATTGTCTGAGCCGAAGGCGAGTTCGAGCGAGACCCCGCCTGRACCGAGCACCGCAGGTTGCCCGTAGCGAAGCGGAGGGWCGCAGACAGCAGGGTCGCCTTTTCTTTTGCTTACTTTGCTTTTGGCGAAGCAAAAGAAAAGTGAGTTGCCGCCGGGCAACCCCCGGCCAGCTACCCTCAGCAAAAACTCCCGCCGTTCGAACAAAAGTCACCTTCGTCACGGCCAGCGTGGGAGCCACGCCATGAACCTCTCCGAACCCTTCGTCCGCCGCCCGGTAGCCACCGTCCTCCTCACCATAGGCTTGGCCCTCGCAGGCATCGCCGCATTCTTCGTGCTGCCGGTCTCACCGCTGCCGCAAGTGGATTTCCCGGTGATCTCGGTCAGCGCCTCGTTGCCGGGGGCCAGTCCCTCCACCATGGCCAGCAGTGTGGCGACGCCGCTGGAGCGGCGCCTCGGCGTGATCGCGGGCGTCAATGAGATGACGTCCAACAGCAGCAACGGCTCAACCCGTGTCAGCCTGCAGTTTGACCTGAACCGGAAGATCGACGCGGCAGCGCGCGAGGTGCAGGCAGCCATCAACGCCTCGCGCGCCGACCTCCCTGCCACACTGCGCAGCAACCCGACCTACCGCAAAGCCAACCCGGCTTCGGCGCCGGTCATCATCCTGGCGCTCACGTCCAGGACGCGCTCACCGGGCCAGATTTACGACGAAGTCTCCAACCTCGTGCAGCAAAAAATCGCCCAGGTGCCCGGGGTCGGCGACGTGGAGCTTGGCGGCGGTTCGTTGCCGGCGGTGCGCGTGGAACTGCTGCCGTTTGCACTCAACCGCTATGGCGTTGCCATGGAAGATGTGCGTGCGGCCCTGCAGGCGTCGAACGCCAACCGGCCCAAGGGCGCGATCGAAGGCAACGGCCAGCGCTTCCAGATTTACTCAGGCTCCAACACCGCCAGCGGCGGGCTCAAGGCCATCGACTACCGCAACCTGGTGGTGGCCTGGCGCAACAATGCCGCCATCCGGCTGCAGGACGTGGCCGAGGTGCAGGACGGTGTGGAGAACATCAACACGCTCGGTCTTTTCAACGGCGAGCCGGCGGTGATCGTGCTGGTCACGCGCCAGCCCGATGCCAATGTGATTGCCACTGTCGACGGCGTGCGCGCCCTGATTCCCGAGCTGCAGGCCGCCTTGCCGCAGGACGTGCAGTTGCAGGTGGCATCCGACAGCACCAACTCCATCCGTGCCTCGCTGCACGAGATCGAAGTCACGCTGCTGATTTCCATCGTGCTGGTGGTGCTGGTGGTAAGCGCCTTCCTGCGCAGCGCCCGTGCCACCATCATCCCGGCCGTGGCCACCGTCGTCTCCTTGCTGGGCACCTTCGGCGTGATGTACCTGCTGGGCTTTTCACTGAACAACCTGAGCCTGATGGCGCTCACCGTGGCTACCGGTTTTGTGGTGGACGACGCCATCGTGGTGCTGGAAAACACCAGCCGGCACATCGAGGCCGGCATGGACCGTTTCAAGGCCGCGCTGCTGGGGGCGCGGGAGGTCGGCTTCACGGTGCTGTCGATCAGCCTGTCGCTCGTGGCCGTGTTTATACCGCTACTCTTCATGGGCGGACAGGTGGGCCGGCTGTTCCGCGAATTCGCGGTCACGCTGTCTGCTGCGGTGATGATCTCGCTGGTCATCTCGCTGACCACCACGCCCATGATGTGCGCCTGGCTTCTGAGGCCTGACGCGCACGAGAAGAAGCCCGGGCGTTTTGCTTTTGTGGGGCGCTGGTTCGAGCGTGCCTTCAACCGCGTGCACCGCAGCTACGAAGTGAGCCTGGACTGGGCCCTGCACAGCAAGTTGCTGGTGATGCTGATTTTGGTGGCCGTGATCGGGCTCAACGGTTTTCTCTTCGTGAAGGCGCCCAAGGGCTTCTTTCCGCAACAGGACACCGGGCAGATCAACGGCGGCCTGCGTGCCGACCGCAGCATCTCATTTCAGGCCCTCCAGGCCAAGCTCAAGCAGCTGGTCGACATCATCCGCGCCGACCCGGCCGTGGACACCGTGGTGGGTTTTACCGGTGGTTCCCGAGCGGGCGGGGGTTTCATGTTCATCAACCTCAAACCAGTGGGGCAACGCGACGTGGCCGGCCAGGCCGTGATTGCGAGGCTGCGCCCGCAGCTGGCACGGGTGACCGGGGTCAGCCTTTTCCTGAACCCCGTGCAGGACCTGCGCGGCGGCGGCCGCCAGACCAATTCGACTTACCAGTACACGCTCAAAAGCGACAACGCGGCCGACTTGCGTGTATGGGCCACACGCCTGGCGGACCAGATGAAACTGCAGCCCGCCCTGACCGACGTGGACACCGACCAGCAGGAAAACGGTGTGGAGACCATGGTCACGGTGGACAAGGAAAGCGCGGCACGCATGGGCATCAGCTCACGCGACGTGGACAACGCGCTCTATGACGGCTTCGGCCAGCGCCAGGTGGCCACGATATACGCCGAACTCAACCAGTACCACGTAATCATGGAAGTGGCGCCGCGCTACACCCGCAGCCCCGAGTCGCTGAAAGATATTTACGTACCGGCCAAGGGGGCTGGAGGCAACACAAGCAACACAACCAACAATACCGGAAGCACCGGCACCCCGGCTGCAACCACGGTGGCCACCGGCACCTCTGTGGCCAATCCATCCCTGCGTGATTCTTCGTCGGGCCAGGTCCTGAGCGCCTCGGCCAGCACCATGGTGCCCCTGTCGGCCATTGCCACCTTCAGCGAAAACCCCACCGCCGCTTCGGTCAGCCACGAAGACGGCGAGCTTTCCACCACGGTTTCCTACAACCTCGCCGATGGCAGCACGCTGAGCGACGGCCAGGCCGCGGTGCACCAGGCGGAAGCCGACATCCGGCTGCCCAACAACGTGCGCGGCAGCTTTTCCGGCACAGCGCTCAATGCGCAGCAATCGCAAAACGAGCAACCGTTGCTGATCCTGGCGGCGCTGGTGGTGATCTACATTGTGCTGGGCATCCTGTACGAAAGCCTGGTGCATCCCATCACGGTGCTGTCCACCTTGCCCTCGGCCGGTGTGGGCGCTGTGCTGGCCTTGCTGCTGTTCAAGCTGGATTTTTCCATCATCGCGCTGATCGGGCTGTTCCTGCTGATCGGCATCGTCAAGAAAAACGCCATCCTGATCATCGACTTCGCGCTGGAAGCCGAGCGGGCGCGTGGCCTATCCGCGATTGAGGCTGTGCGCGAAGCCTGTCTGCTGCGCTTTCGCCCCATCCTGATGACCACACTGGCGGCCATTCTGGGTGCGTTGCCGCTGGCCATTGGTTTCGGCGAAGGCGCCGAGCTGCGCCGCCCGCTGGGCATCGCCATCATCGGCGGGCTGATTGCCAGCCAGGTGCTGACATTGCTCACCACCCCGGTGGTCTATGTGCTGATGGACAAGCTCCGCCGGCGCAGCCCTTCCGAGCGTCAGCTCAGCCGCCACCCTGACGAGACCGACGCGCCGCCGCCCGGCGCCCCGCTCCAACTGCAATGACTGACGACGCCATGAACCACTTTTCCGACACTCACCCCGCACACCGTTCACGTTTTCAGCTTCGCCTGCTGTGCGCTGCGCTGGTGCTTGCCGTTGGCGGCTGCGCAGTCGGCCCCGACTACCAGCGCCCGGCCACGGTCGACGTGAGCACCTACAAGGAAGCGCAAGGCTGGGTTCCGGCCGCGCCCGCCGATACGCTTGAGCGCGGCCCGTGGTGGTCGCTCTTCAAGGACCCGGTACTGGACCAGCTGGCATCGCGTGTGGAGGTGTCCAACCAGAACGTGGCAGTGGCCGTTGCAGCCTACGCGCAGGCACGCGCCCTGGTGCGCGAGCAGCGGGCATCGCTGTTCCCGACGGTTTCGCTGGATGGCAGCGCCAGCCGCTCGGGCAGCAGTAGCAGCAGCAGCACGGCGGGCAACAATGTCGGTGGCCGCGTGGGCAACAACTACCAGCTCAGCATTGGTGGCAGTTGGGAACCCGATGTATGGGGCCGTCTGGGCCGCACCGTGGACGGCGCGAAAGCCAGCGAACAGGCCAGCGCCGCCGACCTGGCTTCGGCCAAACTGTCGGCGCA
>NZ_JBFUCA010000381.1:0-4170 GCF_056405475.1 Polaromonas sp. P1_G4 | reverse complement strand
TTACTAATCGCAGCCAGTCTGCGGCTTTTCTCTAGAGGAGAACCATGAAGAAACTCAACAAAGTGGCAATGTTGTTTGCTTCCGCAGCGCTTGTTACCGCCGCTGGTGCACAAACTATCGACAACTGGAAAAACGGTTCCAACGAACTGGTCTGGAAAAACGGTACCAACGAACTGTGCTGGCGTGACGCCAACTGGACGCCTGCTACTGCAGCGCCTGGTTGCGACGGCGCAATTGCCCCTGCGATGGCTCCTGCTGCTCCTCCGGTTGTTGGTCAAACTGCGACGCCTACTCCTACTCCTACCCCGCCTCCTCCTGCCGCGACGAAAGTTACCTACGCTGCTGACGCTTTCTTTGACTTCAACAAGTCAGTGATCAAGCCAGAAGGCAAAGCCAAGCTGGATGACCTGGTCGGCAAGATCAAGGACATCAACCTGGAAGTCATCATTGCCGTGGGTCACACCGACTCCGTGGGTAGCGATGCTTACAACCAGAAGCTGTCGGTTCGCCGTTCGGAAGCCGTCAAGGCATATCTCGTGTCCAAGGGCATCGAGAAAAACCGCGTCTACACTGAAGGCAAGGGCGAGAAACAGCCAGTTGCTGACAACAAGACCGCCGAAGGCCGCGCGAAGAATCGCCGCGTGGAAATCGAAGTGGTTGGCACCCGCGCCAACAAGTAATCCTCTGGGATCGCTTAAAAACCGCGCTACGGCGCGGTTTTTTTATGCCTCAACGATAATGCGTCATGTCTATCAGCGATAACTTCGACCCTGCCGAACTGGCGAAATTCTCGGACCTGGCCCACCGCTGGTGGGACACCGAGAGTGAATTTCGCCCCTTGCACCAGATCAATCCGCTCCGTTTGGGCTGGATTGAGAGCCTGGTTCCGCTCAAAGGGCTGCGTGTGCTCGACGTCGGCTGCGGCGGCGGCATTTTGGCCGACTCGATGGCACGCCGCGGCGCCGATGTCCTGGGCATTGATCTGGCGACCAAAGCGCTGAAAGTCGCCCAGCTTCACGCACTGGAGGCCCAGACCGAAGGTGTCCAATACCGTGAAATTAGCGCCGAAGCGCTGGCCGCCGAGCAGCCTGGCCGTTTTGATGTCGTCACCTGCATGGAAATGCTGGAGCACGTGCCCGACCCGTCTTCCATCGTCAAGGCCTGTGCCGCGCTGGTCAAGCCTGGCGGGTATGTGTTTTTTTCGACCATCAATCGCAATGCCAAGGCCTTTCTGTTTGCCATCGTTGGGGCGGAATACGTACTGAATATGCTGCCACGCGGCACCCACGAGTACGCCAAACTGATCAAACCCAGTGAGCTGGCCGGGTACTGCCGCGCCTCCGGTCTTTCGCTTGAGCAAACCCGGGGCATGGAATACAACCCCCTGACACGTCACTATTGGCTCAGTGCTGACACCAGCGTGAATTACCTGCTGGCCACGCAAAAGAGCTGAGTTTCGCTTTTACCTATATTCCCGCTACATGTTCCAAGACACCGATGCCGTGCTGTTCGACCTCGACGGCACCCTGATTGACAGTGCCCCTGATCTGGGCGCTGCGGCCGACAAAATGCGCACCGACCGTGGCCTGGAATCGCTGCCCCTTGCGCTTTACCGTCCCCTGGCCGGAGCGGGTGCGCGCGGCATGATTGCCGTGGCCTTTGGGTTGACGCCGGAAGACGCCGGCTTTGGTGAGCTCCGGGAGGAGTTTTTCAGCAACTACGAATCGCGCATGACCGAAAACACCTCCGTATTTGAGGGTGTGGTGGATCTGATCGCCCGCATCGACCAGATGGGCCTCAAATGGGGCGTGGTGACCAACAAGTCCGCCCGCTTCACCATTCYGCTGACCAAGGCCATGCCTTTGTTCAATACAGCGAAAACCATCATCAGTGGCGACACCACGCCGCATGCCAAACCCCATCCGGCTCCCTTGCTGGAAGCGGCACGCCAGCTCGAGCTTGCCCCCGGGCGCTGCATTTATGTCGGCGATGACGAGCGCGACATCCTCGCAGGACGGGCTGCGGGCATGCCCACGGTGGCCGCSGCCTACGGCTACCTCGGCAAAACCGCCGATACCGGGGACTGGAARGCCGATGCCACCATCGCCGCGCCCGGCGCCCTCTTGAATWTRCTGCGAATGGCGTAAACTAGGCCTCCTGGGGCTGCATTGGTTTCGACGTGGGTTCGGACGCGGTGTGGTGCATGTCGAGCTGAGTGTGCTCGTAAAACAGATTCAAACAAACTAACTGCAAACGACGAACGTTTCGCACTCGCTGCTTAATTGCCAGTGAGCTTTACAACAGCAGGCCGATGGGCTGGGCAAGGGGTGTTTAGCGCAAGTTAAACGCTCCCGGCTGTAAAGATAATTTCATCGGCTGGCTCCGGGCTGGGTACCTTAACCCGGGGCAAGAAAATAGGGTGCTGGCGTCCTGTGTAGCGTGCGACTGCGCGACACAGGTGGCGAGACTCAAATCAGACCGCTAAACATGTAGATCTGCCCGAACAAGGCTTGCGGACGGGGGTTCAAATCCCCCCAGCTCCACCATTTGCTAATCTAAAGCCATCCGTTGGTATCCACCGGGTGGCTTTTTTCATTGGGCGACTTGTTTTAAGTTATCCAAAGGCATAAAGTCCGATCCCGACTGCAACGGGGGTATGAGTCGGGGTACGACCTCTGGTTTTCAGGGGAGCCAAGCTCTCGTACCCCCATCTGAGGCGATTTCATGCTGAATGACATTAAGTGCAAAAACGCTACCTGCCCACAGGACCGCAAATACGTGCGCGTAGYCGATTCGGGTGGGCTATACCTGCAGGTCAGTCCGGCGGGATCGAAACGATGGATGTGGAAGTACCGCTTTAATAGCCAAGAGAAGCTGATGGCGCTTGGCAGTTACCCCGAGACAAGCCTCGCGGCTGCTAGGAGCGCTAGGGACCGTGAAAAGCTGTTGAAGGCTACCGGCGTGGATCCCATGGCGGCTCGCAAGCTGCAAAAGCTGACCGGCTCCGGCGCTGTAGGCGATACCTTCAAGGCCGTGGCGCTGGAATGGATGGCGAAGCAGATCCCCCAATGGAGCGACGGTMACGCCGCGACGTCCTTGCGTCGATTGGAGCGGGAAGTCTTCCCGTGGTTGGGTGATCGCTCGATGAGTTCGGTTACGCCTCCTGAGCTGCTTGCTGTGGTTCGAAAAGTGGAGGCGCGCAGTGCATTCGAAACGGCTGACCGATGCTTGATGCTGGCGGGTCAGATCTGGCGATATGGCGTATCTACCGGCCGGGTTGACCGGGACATATCGGTGGGCCTCAAGAGCGCGCTGACGCCATACCGTGGCAAGCACTTCGCTGCGATTACGGACCCAGACGCATTGGCTCCATTGCTGCGTTCAATCGATGCTTACAAGGGCGGGCGGGTCGTTCGTGCTGCGTTGAAACTGGCCCCTATGCTTTTTCAGCGTCCCGGGGAGCTACGTGCAGCGGCTTGGAGCGAGATCAATTTAGATGAAGGGATGTGGACAATACCCGCCGCTCGTATGAAGCGCGAGAAGGACGGAAAAGAAAACGGGGATCCGCACCTTGTCCCCTTGCCCAAGCAAGCAGTTGAGATATTGCGTGAGCTTCACGTTTGGACGGGACATGGGGCGTTAGTTTTTCCGGGCGAACGAAATCATGAGAAACCCATTTCGGAGAACTCTGTTCGAACCGCACTGATCGCGTTGGGATACACCTCCGAAATCCAGACGTGGCATGGATTCAGAGCTACAGCGCGGACGATGCTGGCTGAGCGGCTCGAATGCGATCTTCAGGTGATTGAGGCGCAGCTCGCGCACGCGGTGAAGGATGCGAACGGTCGCGCCTATAACCGGACCCAGTATGTAAAACAGCGAAGCCAAATGATGCAGCAATGGGCCGATTATTTGGATGGACTAAAACGCGGGGCCAAAATAATTTCGCTAAAAGCTGCGTAAAGTTGCGCTTGTATTTGTCCGGATATAGAATCGCAGCCGGAAGCAAATACGACAGCGATTCGCCGCTGGGCTGTCTGTATCTGACCTCTCCAAAATACGCAAAGGACCTGTAGTTCATCAGGCAATGGCTTAGCGCCGTTGGTTTGCATTAGATCGAGCCGTTTGGCTTTCTAGTGTTACCAGCGGCGTTTTCAATTGACCCATGGA
>NZ_JBFUCA010000380.1:0-4185 GCF_056405475.1 Polaromonas sp. P1_G4 | reverse complement strand
GTGTAGACCCGGTGACGGCGCGCGAGATATTCATCCGCGAAGCGTTGGTCGCTGGCAACTGGGACACCAAACTGCCTTTCCTCGCGGCGAACCTGAAGCTGATCCAGCAGGTGCAGGATCTGGAACACAAAGCCAGGCGCCAGGACGTGCTGGTGGACGAGGAACTGATCTACGCTTTTTATGACCAGCAACTCCCGGCTGGCGTACACAGTGGTGCAAGTTGCGAACATTGGTACAAGGAGGAAGTCAAAAAGCAGCCGCAGCTCCTGCTCTTGACGCGCGAAGAACTGATGCGGCATGAGGCTGCAGGCATTACCACCCAGTCGTTTCCCAAGACACTGCGAATGGGCGGCGTGGATTGCCTGGTGACCTACCTGCACGAACCCGGCGACGCGCGCGATGGCGTGACGGTGGACGTGCCATTGTTCGCGCTCAACCAGGTTAATGAAGAGCGCTGCGAGTGGCTGGTGCCCGGCATGCTCAAGGACAAGGTCCAGGCGCTGATCAAGACGCTGCACCAGCGCCCGCGCTCGCGCCTGGTGCCCTTGCCCGACACTGCCGCCCGCATGACGGAGCAGTTGCTGCAGCCCGAGGTGTTCGGCAGCGGCTCGCTGACTGACGCGGTGCTCAAGCTGGTGCGCGACGCGACTTCGCTGGACGTCAAGCGCAATGACATGAAGCTGGACATGCTGCCGCCGCACCTGTTCATGAACTTCCGCATAGTCGACGAGCATGGCCGTCAGCTGGGTGCGGGCCGTAACCTGGGCGCGCTCAAGGGCGAGCTGGGCTCGCAGGCACGGGGTGCCTTCCAGGCGCTGGCGGGACTCAAAAACCTGGCAAAAGCACCCGAATCTGGGTCCGAAAAGACGTTATCCCCCGAAAATTCAGTATCAAATCGGCCTCCAGCCCAATCAGGACGCGCGCAAGCAGCTCCTGAAAAGATAGCGCCCAGAGCGCCGGAGCGCTACACCAGCTGGAGCTTTGGCGAGTTGCCGGAGCTGATGGAAATCCGCAAGGGTTCGCAGACGCTGATCGGGTTTCCGGCGCTCATTGATCTGGGCGACGCGGTGACGATCGAGGTGTTTGACGAACCCGATGTGGCGGCCGCGAAGCACCGCGCCGGCTTGCGCCGGCTGTTCTCGCTGCAGATCAAGGATGCGCTGAAGTACCTGGAAAAGAACCTGCCTGAACTGCAGAAAATGGCCACCAGCTACATGCTGGTGGGCCGCGCCGCCGACAATTCCGGCGGCGGTACGCTGGAGGAATTGCGCGAGCAGATCATCGAAGTGGCGTTGGACCGCGCCTTTTTGCTCGACCCGTTGCCGACGCACGAAGCCGAGTTCAAAAAACGCATCGACGATGGGCGAGGGCGCCTGACCTTGATTGCCAGCGAGGTGGCCCGGCTGGCTGCCGGCATCCTGACCGAGTTCGCTGTGGCCCAACGCAAGATCAAGGACACTAAAAATGCCGCCGAAGCCGCGGCAGATGCCGCCCAGCAACTGCAGCGCCTGGTACCCAAACGCTTTCTGACGGCCACACCTTATGGGCAACTGCAGCACTTCTCACGCTACCTCAAGGCCATCACGTTGCGGCTGGAAAAATGGCGCGCCGACCCGGCACGTGATGCTGCACGGATGGCCGAGTTGCGACCGCAGGAGCAGCGTTACTGGCGGCTGGTGGCTGAGCGAAAAGGCGCGGTGGATGCGCGCATGCAGGAATTCCGCTGGTTGCTGGAAGAGCTGCGTGTGAGCTTTTTTGCGCAGGAGCTGCGCACACCGCAGCCGGTCAGCATTAAGCGGTTAGAAAAGGTTTGGACTCAGCTCAATAGCTGAGTCCAGACCTTTCAGCGAAGGCTAACAACTGCCGAAGGCTTGTTATGCCGCAGCTAAAAAGCGTGGCAGCAACTGAATAGTTGAAACAGGCTTGTGAGATGGGAGCGCAAAAAAATGGCCTTGCTATGCAAGGCCATCTTCCCTGGTGAATCACCAACGGAAGGTGCGGACTAGATGCGTCCCATCAGCAGCAGGATGACCAGGATCAACACCACCAGGCCGACACCCCCGCTGGGCCCGTAACCCCAGCTCCGACTGTGGCCCCAGGTAGGCAATGCACCGACGAGGATAAGAATAAGAACGATCAGCAGAATGAGGGATAGGGACATTTGAAGCACTCCTTGTTATGTGAAGTGATTGTTTCCCGGTGCGGGGCGCAAACAAGCAGGATGAGCACCTGTCCAGCCGTCGGCAAATACTGACAGCCTTGGCTTAGAACCTGTTTGCGGTCTAAACGAGGCCGCGTTGGGGTGCAATCGGCGATGAGTGGGCCGCCCGGGCACGCCGCATGGGCTCATGCCCATGCAAGGGCCTGGGTGGCTCAATCGCGCGATTTCACCCCCAACCCGGAGGGCAAGCGCCTTCTCGGGCGGCCTGCGGCGCTAGCCCATAGCCGAGCTATGGGCATCGCACCGCGCCTTGCATCCCATCCCGAGAAGGTGCTTGCGCGGCCCCGTTTAGACCGTAAACAGGTTCTTTCACGCCGGCTTGCCGCGCTTACAGTTTGGCCAGCCGCTGCAGGGCCGTGTTCAATGTTTCGTCTTTTTTGGCAAAACAGAATCGCACCACACGCTGGTCAAAGCCGTTGCCGTAAAACGCCGACAGGGGAATCGCCGCCACGCCGATTTCGGTGGTCAGCCATTTGCAGAACCCGGCTTCGTCCAGGTCGCTCACGTCGGAGATGTCCACGCACTGGAAGTAGCTGCCTTCGCTGGGCAACAGTTTGAAGCGGGTTTTGGCAAGGCCTTCGCGAAACAGGTCGCGCTTGCGCTGGTAGAAGGCCGGCAGGTCCAGGTAAGGCTGCGCATCGGCCATGTACGCGGCAAGCCCGTATTGCACAGGGGTATTCACGGTGAACACGTTGAACTGGTGCACCTTGCGGAACTCGGTGGTCAGCGCAGCGGGTGCGGCCACGTAGCCGACCTTCCAGCCGGTGACGTGGTAAGTCTTGCCGAAGCTGCTGACAATGAACGCACGCGCGGCAAGGCCTGGAAAACGGGCGGCGCTTTGATGGATGCGTCCCTGGGCCGCATCGAACACCATGTGCTCATAGACCTCGTCGCTGATCAGCAGCACGTCGGTGGGCGCCAGGATGTCCTGCAGCGTGAGCATGTCGGCCTCGGTCCATACCGTGGCGCTCGGGTTGTGCGGCGAGTTGACGATAATCGCCCGTGTCCTGGATGTGATCGCTGCGGAAATCTTGTCGAAGTCGGGCCGGAAGGTGCCTGGCGTGAGGGGAACGCGCACTACGACGCCACCGGCCAGTTCGATGTTGGGCACGTAGCTGTCGTAGCAGGGCTCCAGCACGATGACTTCGTCGCCGGGGTGAACGACGGCCAGGATTGCCGTGATGATGGCCTGGGTGGCGCCGGCAGTGATGGTGATCTCGCTGTTGGCGTCGTAGCGGTGGCCGTAAAGTTTGGCCACCTTGGCCGAGATGGCTTCGCGCAGCGCCGGAACGCCCGTCATGGGTGGGTACTGGTTCAGGCCTTTGGTCATTGCGTCCGTGACGGCGTTGACCAGCTGCGGGTCACACTCAAAATCAGGAAAGCCCTGRCCCAGGTTGACAGCGCCTTTTTCAGCGGCCAAGGTGGACATCACCGTGAAGATGGTGGTGCCGACAGCGGGCAGCTTGGTTTTGAGYGTGGGGGTGCGTTCGAGGATCATGGTCATGATTGAGCTGGATGTGTTTCTTTTACAAGCGGCCGCCGCGGAACCGGCTTTGCCGGGCCGCTTGCGGCGCCCCCTGAGGGGGAGGCGGCCGCAGGCCGCTTCGGGGGGGAGTCAGACCTCATAGTCATTGACACGGCCGGCCATGGCCTTGGTGATCAGGGCGCGGTCCAGCTTGTCGCTGAGCAGTTCGGCGAATTTATAGACGAAATTGCGCAGGTAGGCGCTGCGCTTGAAGGCCACGCGGGCCACGTTGATGCCGAACAGTGGGCCCGCCGCGATGGCGATCAGGTCGCTGTTGGTGCCGTCTTCCTTGATAGCCATCTCGGCGACGATGCCCACGCCCAGTCCCAGGCGCACATAGGTCTTGATGACGTCGGAGTCAATCGCCTCGAGCGCAATGCGCGGCTGCAACCGCTTGGCGGCAAACGCCAGGTCGATCTTGGTACGGCCGGTGAAGGAT
>NZ_JBFUCA010000379.1:0-4196 GCF_056405475.1 Polaromonas sp. P1_G4 | reverse complement strand
CGCGTGGCCATCCAGGTCGCAGTGCTCCAGGCGCCCGGGGGGGCGTGGCCCGCGGCCGTACCCGTTTTTGCGTCTGCTATATTTTTTATAGCTGCCGGCGCTTTAGGAGCCTGCGCCAGCGCCGCATTAAGCGAAGTATCACGGACAAAAAAACCGCGGTTCTTGCGCGCCACCACCAGGCCTTGCGCCAGCAACTGGTCATAAGCCGCCACCACGGTGGAGGCACTTACACCTTGCTGCTCGGCGCACAGCCGCACAGAAGGCAGGCGCGCACCAGGGGCCAACAGCCGGCTACGGATGCGTTCGGCAAAGCGCGCCGACAGCTGTTCGGTGAGGGACTGTGAAGCGGTTTTCATCAACATGGTGTGGCCTTGGCACGCCCTGCAGGCGGCATGTGTGCTGACAATTTGACCAATACAGTTTGGAAATTTGTACCAACAACTGTACTGGTGGTGTATTGCTTTCAACTATAAAGTTGAAAACATGAACTGGCAAGAATTTACGGCCTTACTGGTGCTGGCAACGGCGATGAGCTTTTCGCCGGGACCCAACACGACGCTATCAACCGCACTGGGAGCCAACCATGGGTTGAAACGCGCACTGCCTTTTGTCTGCGCGGTGCCGGTCGGCTGGGGCGTACTGCTGCTGGTGTGTGCCCTGGGGCTGGGCGCCCTGGTGCTGGCTGTGCCCTTGCTGAGCTGGGCCGTGAAGATCATCGGCGTGGCGTACCTGCTGTGGCTGGCCTGGAAGATTTCGCAGTCGCGCCAATTGAGCGAGGCGGACGCGGCGCGCCTGAACATCACTTTCTGGCAAGGCGCCGCACTGCAGTTTGTCAACATCAAGGCGTGGATGCTGGCGCTGGCCATCGTGAGCGGCTGGATTGCCGGCCGCGAGGCCCCGGGCGCGCGGCTGGCCATCGTATTGCCGGTGATGCTGGCCTACGCGTTTGTCAGCAACCTCACTTACGCGCTCGCCGGGTCATTGCTGCGCGAGTGGCTGACCGGCCCGTCCGGCAGCGGACGACGGCTCCAGTGGTTCAACCGCGCCATGGCGCTGGTACTCGTGGCCACCGCCATCTGGATGCTTTTTATATGACGTCCACATCTGCCGACACAAACAAAGGGCTATGGCTCGGCTTGCTGGGCATCGTGATTTTTGCCGTCACGCTGCCCATGACACGCCTGGCCGTGGGCACGCCCGATGCACCGCAGATGTCCGGCGTTTTCATCGCGCTCGGGCGGGCCACGGTGGCGGCCGTGTTGTCGGCGGCGTTTTTGCTGGCCACCCGCGCGCCACTGCCGCAGCGAAAGGACTGGTTGCCGCTGACCATCACCGCGGGCGGCGTGGTGTTTGGTTTTCCGCTCTTCACCTCGATTGCCATGCGTTACGTGGAAGCCGTGCATGCAAGCGTCATCCTCGGCGTGCTGCCCCTGGCCACCGCGGCAGTGGGCGCGCTGCTGCACCGCCAGCGTCCGTCTGCCGGCTTCTGGCTGTGTGCGGCGCTGGGCAGCGCGCTGGTGGTTTTGTTTGCCATGCTGCGTTCAAACAGTGAGGGTGGGCTGTCCATCCATTTTGCTGACCTATTGTTGCTGGCCGCCTGTTTGTGCGCGGCAGTCGGTTACGGCTACGGCGCGCGGCTGTCCCAGCACATGCGCGCCGAGCACGTGATCTGCTGGGCCTTGGTGCTCTCGCTGCCCTTGACTTTGCCGCTGTCTCTTCTCAGCTGRCCCACAGCACCACTCAAGGTCAGCGCCTGGGCCGGCTTTGCCTACGTGGCGGTGTTCTCGGCCTGGTTGGGATTTTTTGCCTGGTACCGCGGCCTGGCGCTGGGCGGCACGGTCCGTGTCAGCCAGGTGCAGTTGGTGCAACCGTTCTTGTCCATGCTGTTTTCTGTGCCGCTGCTTGGCGAGCACCTGGACGCGGTCACTGTCGGCTTCGGGCTGGCCGTGATTGCCACCGTTTTCATCGGCAAAAAAATGCCGGTGCAGTCAGGCGCCCGCATGCCGGCCGCCGAACCGGGCTCTTTGCTCAACACCAGAAAGTTGTGATGTACTCAGCCGCCTTTATCTTTGAACCCGGCACCTACGACGAACGGTTCCACACGCTGGACGCGCTGATCGAAGAAGCCGCCCTTGCCACGCCGGGCTACCTGGGCGCGGAGTCCTGGCGTTCGCCGGATGGCGTGCTGACCAATGCGACTTACTTCTGGGAGACCGAGGAATCGCTGCGCGTATTTTCAGCACACCCCAAGCACCTGGAAGCCAAACGCCAGTACACGCAGTGGTACAAAGGTTTTCACATCGTCATCTCACAGGTGTTGCGCTCTTACGGCGACGGCACCATTACACACATCACGCCCAACCAGCGAAAGCGGGCATGAAGCGGGCTTGAGGCCGCCCGCCGCTTTTGCACTGCTTTCCAGGATATCCCCTACAACAAGGAACCATCGATGACCCCCGAACAACGCCTGCAGCAACTCGGCCTGATCCTGCCGCCCGTCGTGACCCCTCGCGGCAACTTCGATGCCTGGGTGCTCGACGGTTCCATGCTGTACCTGTCGGGCAAGGGCTCGCCGCTGCGGCAAGACCTGGCTGTGGTGCCTAAGGTCGGGCGCGAGATCAGCGCGGAGGAAGCCCGCAAACATGCCCACGACGTCGGACTGAACCTGATTGCCACCATGAAGGCCGCCCTGGGCGAACTTTCGCGCGTGCGGCGCGTGGTCAAGCTGCTGGGCATGGTCAATGCGGCGCCCGATTTCACGGGCCATACCGAAGTCATCAACGGCTGCTCTGACCTGCTGGTGCAGGTATTCGGCGACGCGGGCCGCCATGCGCGCTCGGCAGTCGGCGTGGGCTCACTGCCGCGGGGCTTTGCGGTGGAAATCGAAGCCATCGTGTCGGTCACGGAGTAAGCAGCATGAAAATGAACGAAATTCCCTTCGGCACCACCGACTGGTCCAACGTGGAACGCACCGAACATTCCGCCCTGGAAGGCAAGGCCTTCTGGCGCACCCGCAAGTTTGGCGATGTGCGCGTGCGCATGGTGGAGTACACGCCCGGCTATGTTTCCGATCACTGGTGCAGCAAAGGCCACATCCTGCTTTGCCTGGAAGGCGAGCTGCATACGGAGCTGGACAACGGCAGTGTGCACGTGCTGTTACCGGGCATGAGCTACCAGGTGGCAGACGGCGCCGAAGCCCACCGGTCGACCTCGCCTTCGGGGGCCAAACTGTTTATCGTGGACTGACCCCGCACCAACCGTCTCACCTCGGTACCGGTAGATCGATTCACAGCAACGTCTTTTTTTCTTTCAGTGAAGTAGCGCTTTCAACCCGCATCAGGACAGCTTTCATGCATATCGCCATCCTTACCTTCGACGGCTTCAACGAACTGGATTCCTTGATCGCCTATGGAWTGCTGAGCCGCATTTCGCTGCGGGGTGATGCCGACTGGAAAGTCAGCATTGCCAGCCCCACCGAGCGCGTGACGTCGATGAACGGCCTCACCATTGATGCGCATATCGGCCTGAAAGAAGCCAATCGGGCCGATGCCGTATTAATCGGCAGCGGAATGAAAACGCGCGAAGTCGCCAATGACGCGTCCATCCTCGGTCAACTGCAGCTCAATCCACAACGGCAGCTCATAGCGGCGCAGTGCTCCGGGACCTTTTTGCTCGCCAAGCTAGGGCTTGTCGGCCAGATGCCGGCATGCACGGACTTGACCAGCAAGCCCTGGGTGCAGGCAGCCGGGGTGAGCATCCTGAACCAGGCCTTCTTTGCGAAGGGCAACCTGGCGACCGCAGGCGGCTGCATGTCCGCGCAATACATTTCCGCATGGCTGATTGCCCGGCTGAAGGGCATTGACGAAGCCCGCGAGGTGCTGCACTACTTTGCCCCGGTCGGTGAAAAAGAGGAATACGTCTCACGGGGACTTGCACATCTGAAGGCGAATTTACAGGAACAGTCGACGACACCGGAAATGTCCGGCGCGTCGTGACGCCAGACCCGCAAGGACGGGTATGGCGAGTGTGAAAGCAAAGACAAGTGCACGGAGCGGGGGCAGAATGAATGCGCCAAGTCGTCCCCGCTCCCGGCAGCCACCGGACAGTGGATTTTGAAAATCTTGCCAAAAATTTTTGTGCCCGGTTGTCTTTTGACGGCCCATAAGGACAGAGTGAAATGGAATGGACCCAAGCGC
>NZ_JBFUCA010000378.1:0-4201 GCF_056405475.1 Polaromonas sp. P1_G4 | reverse complement strand
GTTTAGATCCAACCTGGATTAGAACGTGTGGCGAACGCCAACACCGTAGGTGCTGGTCTTGCGATCGGTCACACCGGCACCGGTTTCCTTGCCGCTCTGAACACCAGCGTACAGGTTCGTACGCTTGGAGAGCGCATACAGACCAGCCAGGCTATAGCCGGTACGCTTCAGCTCGGAAGCACCAGCTGGGCGGGTGCTCTTGGAGCGGGCATAACCGCCGGACAGGGTGAACGTGCTGTTGACTGGGAAGTCAAGGCCAATTTGATACTCTGTCGCTTTGTCCTGTGCCAAACCGGTCACGGGGGTGGTGCCGTTCTTCACAGTACCGTAAGCACCGAGCAGCTTGACCACGCCGAAGTCATACGAACCGTTCAACTGCGTGTACTTGATGGCAGTGCTGGCACCAGTGGCTTTTTCGGTCTGATAGGCCAAAGAAGCGCCGATGGGGCCGTTTGCATAAGCAACGTTAAAGCTGGCGATCTTGCCGGCGCTGACAGTAGCGGTTTTGTTTTCGCCGAAGCTGTACATCGCAGCAGCAGAGAAACCAGCCAGGTCGGGGGTCTGGTAGTACACGGAATTGCCTGGACGATCCTGGTAGCTGTTGCTGGCCCACACGCTGGTGGAAGGCGCGAACAGGAGCGAGTCAAAGCCAGCGGCACCGGAGCCCTTGACCATGTCGTACGGGGTCCACATTTTGCCGAGCTTCAGCTCACCGAAGCCACCAGACAGACCAACCCAGGACTGACGACCAAAGATTGCATTGGAAGTCGCGGCGGTATAGGGGTTGGTGTAGTTGTTTGCAGCACCGGTGCTGGGGTCAAAGCCGGCTTCCAGCAGGAAGTTGGCTTTCAGGCCGCCGCCGAGGTCCTCAGAACCCTTCAGGCCGAAACGGCTGGTCTGCAGACCACCACCGCTACCGGAAAAAGGATGGGCAACGTTCACGCCGGACTGGCTGATGTTGTTGTCCTTGACGGTACCAACCCAAGCGTCCACGAGGCCATAAACGGTCACGGTGGACTGGGCAGAAGCCATGCCGGAAACTGCCAGCACAGCCAAAGCAACTAGGCTTTTCTTCATCATTAGAAAATCTCCAAAAAGGTGGAAAACAAAACACTGCTACGAAACAAACATTTATAAGGGCTCAGTGACTACCCTTAGACCGATTTAACCAAAGAGTCACAAATCACACCAAGCCTTATCTCTACTATTAGCAACGTTCATACCCGAGTTGTTGGTCCCTAACAACGCATCGCATTTTGCGCACGCTGGAGGTGCGCGCACGAATGCGCCGGCCGGGCGATGCCGTACGAGGGAAGCTTCCAGGCAGCCGAGGCAGGCCGCCCCAAAGCAGGGCACCCGCCCCCAGATGCCCTGCCTTGGTGAAAAACACAAACCCAAGTCGTTTTTTGTCTCCGGGAAGCGTTATGGCTCAAAAAAACAGGCAGGAAAGGGGACAGGCTGGCGCAATGTGGCATGAACCGTTGTAAACGCGAGTCACTCTGCTGCCGCCAACCCGCCAGACGCCCCGGATTAGAGGTCAAACCCTAGCCACCGGTTGCGCATGACTGCGTCGTTCTCCAGCCTCGCTTAAAACGATCTTCAGCATCAGAATTTGAGAGGGGAAACACAATTTCCTGGCAGCCTCCCAAGGTTTGCCGCCAACATCAACCGGGGCAGGAAAACATCGGGTTTTCCCCTGTCGCAAAAGTGATACCCCCCGTATTGCCTCTCTTTACGGGCCGCCGCATCCCCACTAATCTTTGCTCCATCGAGTCAAGCCGGTGTGTGCATTTACGGCAATGACTGCGAAGGTTTTCCCTCAATTAAAACTCTCTGGAGACTCCATGAAAAAACTGACCCTCGTTGCAACTGCGATCATGGGACTTTTGTCCACTTCCGCTGCCATGGCACAAAGCACTGTGACCGTGTATGGCATTGTTGATGGCGGCGTCAACCATGTCACCGGCCTGCGAAGCGGGGCGATCACCCACATTGCCAGTGGCATCATGGAAGGTTCACGCTTCGGCCTGCGCGGGACCGAAGACATCGGCGGCGGCTACAAGGCCATTTTTACGCTTGAGAACCGTTTTGAAGTCGACACGGGAGCCATGTCGAATTCAGCAGCCTCTGGTACTCAAATGCCGGATCGCATGTCTACCGCCGCAGGACTTGGCTTGACCACGCTTCCCATTCCGGCAGCTTCTACGGCCGCGCTGATCACTGCTGTAAATTCATCGATCGGAAGCACGATTGGCGTGAACCTGCCTGGTACCACAGGCAGCCGGCTGTTCGACCGTCAGTCATTCGTGGGCCTGATCACGCCGGTCGGCGCGTTCACACTCGGCCGCCAGTACACGCCTGGCTACCTGGTTGGCGCCACCTTTGACGCGTCCCAGACCCAGTCCAGCCTGGCAGCCGGCCAGATTGCCAGCTTCCCGCCGGCTTTCGACATTCGCCTGAGCAATACGCTGCAATACGGCATTCAGACAGGCGGCGTCACCGCAGCGTTGATGTATGGCGCTGGAGAGGCATCTACCGCGACGGTCGGCAACTCCGCCAGCCGTTTCTTCGGCGGCATGGTCATCTACAAAGGCAACGGATTCTCCCTCGGTTTTGGCCGCAACCAGCGCAACAATGAGCTCGGTCAGAAGTCACTGGAAAACAATGTACTGGGCGGAACGGTTGACGTAGGCCCCGGTACCCTGTACGGCCAGTACGCCACGATCAAGGATGACAACCCAAGCGGCCTCTCCACCATCGGCGCAACCGTTACCACCGCTAGCGGTAGCGCAGCTGTAGGCGCAGCCTTTCAAGCCGCCTACAACAATGCCTTCCGGCAGGACGCCAACCTGGCGCACATCGGTTACCGCATGACCAGCGGCCCACACACATGGGTTGTGGCGTACAACCGCCTTGATGACAAGCGTCCAGCAGATGCCGACACAAGCTCATACGGCGTGACCTACACCTATGCGCTGTCCAAGCGCACCAACCTGAATGCCGTGCTGACCCGCTTCGACAACAAGGGCTCAGGCCAGGCAGCCCCTGGTGGCAATGGCTTCCTCGGCGGCGTGACGTCTGCTGCAGGCGTTGGCTCCACCAACATCGCCCTGGGTATTCGCCACACGTTCTAAAGATCAAGGTTGCGTCCGGATCCCGATCCGGCCTTCCTTTCATAAAAGCCCCCGCATGGGGGCTTTTTTGTGGCCGTTTCCATTCCACCGGACGAGGGATAACATGGAACCATTCCGTCCCTAAGAACCGAAGCACCATGACCACCGCACTCGATACCGCACTCAATGCCGCCGACGGCGCCCTTCGCACGCTTTTTGCCGCCCCGCGCGCCAGCCGTACCTGCCCAACCGTACCCGGTGAGAAAACCGAGCTTGCCGCGCAGGACAAGGTGCGTTCAGGCGCACTGATGCGCGTCAACCACGTGGGTGAAGTCTGTGCGCAGGCCCTTTACGCCGCGCAGGCCCTGGGTACCCGCGACCCGGCCCTGCGAGAGCACTTCCTGCAGGCCAGCCGTGAAGAGGGTGACCACCTCGCCTGGACAAAAACCCGGCTCGACGAACTCGGCGCCCGGCCTTCCCTGCTCAATCCGCTCTGGTATGCCGGCGCCTTCGGCCTGGGCCTGGTCGCGAGCCGGCTCGGTGATCGCCTGAGCCTGGGTTTTGTCGTGGAGACAGAGCGCCAGGTTGAAGCGCACCTGGCAAGCCACCTGGAGCGCCTGCCGGCAGGCGACCATGAGTCGCGCGCCATCGTGGCGCAAATGAAAGACGATGAAGCGCTGCATGCACGCGATGCCGAGCAGGCCGGCGCGCTGCAGTTACCCGAGCCGGTCAAGGCCCTGATGCGCTCTGCGGCGCGTGTCATGACAACAACGGCGCACTACATCTGAGGTTTCTGTCGCTGCAGCGCAAGCCGGCACAACCACATGCTATAAATTTAATAGCTGCTTGCGCTTATCTACAAAGGGAAAGAGGCCAAAATCATCTCAAGCTTCGATGACCTCGAAGCTGGTCGTGATCTCTGCTGTTTTCGCCAGCATGATGGTGGCCGAGCAGTATTTGTCGTGACTCATGGCGACCGCGCGTTCCACTGCGCTGGTGGCCAAGCCACGGCCTGTCACGACAAAATGCATGTGGATTTTGGTAAACACCTTGGGGTCGACAGGCGCCCTTTCGGCACTCAATTTGAC
>NZ_JBFUCA010000377.1:0-4202 GCF_056405475.1 Polaromonas sp. P1_G4 | reverse complement strand
ACTGCACGTTCCCATTCACGAAACGATCTATCGCGACTCCACGCTCCAGAACGAACTCATCGATATCACCCATATTGCAGACGGGGCGGCGGTCATCCATTTCTGGAGCCGCCTGGCTGCCGGCGCCAGCCACCCGGCCGGCCTCCACGTAGTGGACACACTGATCATTGACGTGCTGACGAGGCAGGACGATATCTGGCGCATCCGGGCGCTCGAAAATGTGACCCTTGTGAACCCGCGGACCGGTGAGGCGATCTTGCGCGGCTAGCGCAGTCTAGAGCTGACAGAACATCTTCTATCGGTCGAGTCTTGTGCTATTAAAAGAGTAGCTGCTCGCGCCGGTCCTTATTGGCTTGCGGGCTAATTTTGTTCTGAAAAAACGGCAAAATCTGCCTTCAGGCGTTCCCCTGAGGCCCAAAAGCAGTCCAAAAGCGCCTAAAACAGGTCCCGGGAGGGCAAAATACACGTTATTCAGGCACGGAAAGTAGCTGCAGGCCAATAGGGGCGGGCGCAAGCAGCTATTAAAACAATAGCAAATTCCGGAGTGCCAAGGGCATCGTCAGCCTCCTGAAAGCCCATTATCCATAATTAAGAATTCAGTTTCGCGGGTTTTCCAGTGTTTCTGGCCTTGAGACAACAACCCATCCGGAGACAACGCCGTGTTCAAGTCACTTCTGCTCACCAAGTCCGACGCCGGCTTTTCAGCGGCCATCACCGACACCGACGAGGCCCAGCTTCCGGCGGGCGACGTGCTGGCGCAGGTCGAGTACTCCACCCTCAACTACAAGGACGGTCTGGCCATTACCAACAAGGGGCCGGTGGTGCGCAGCTGGCCCATGGTGGCGGGCATTGACGGCGCGGGCACTGTTCTGGAATCGAGCCACCCCGGCTGGAAAGCCGGCGACCGCTTTGTGCACAACGGCTGGGGCCTGGGTGAAACGCGCTGGGGCCTGATGGCCGAGCGGGCGCGTTTGCAGGGCGACTGGCTCGTGAAGTTGCCGGCAGCCTTCACCACCCGCCAGACCATGGCGATTGGCACGGCGGGCTACACCGCCATGCTCAGCGTGATGGCGCTGGAGGCGCACGGCGCCAAACCCGGCGACGGCGAGGTGCTGGTGACGGGCGCGACCGGTGGCGTGGGCAGCGTGGCCGTTGCCTTGCTGGGCAAGCTGGGCTATACCGTGGTGGCCGCCACCGGCAAGGCCAGTGAGGAAGCCTATCTGAGGCAACTGGGCGCCAGCAGCGTGATCGATCGGGCCGAGCTGTCTGCCCCCGGCAAGCCGTTGCAAAAAGAGCGCTGGGCCGCGGTGGTGGACGCCGTCGGCTCGCACACGCTGGCCAATGCCTGTGCGCAGACGCGCTATGGCGGTGTGGTCACGGCCTGCGGGCTCGCGCAGGGCGCGGATTTCCCGGCGACGGTGATGCCGTTYATCCTGCGCAGCGTCACACTGACTGGCATCGACAGCGTGATGGCGCCCCTGGCCAAACGCCAGCAGGCCTGGGACCGGTTGGCAAAAGACCTGGACACTGCCAGGCTCGAGGCCATGGTGGAAGAGATTTCGATGGCGAAAGCGGTAGAAAAGGCCGCCGACTTGATGTCGGGCAAGGTGCGCGGCCGCATCGTTGTCAAAATCTGAGCATGAATTCAAAAAGCAAAAACGGAGACGAGACATGACGAGCTACGCAGACTTTTATCGCCAGTCCATCGACCAGCCCGAGGCCTTCTGGACCGAGCAGGCCCAACTGATCGACTGGCACAAGCCCTTCACCCGCGTCTGCAACGACGACAATCCGCCGTTTGCCCAGTGGTTTGAGGGCGGGCAAACCAACCTGTGCCACAACGCGGTAGACCGGCACCTGAAAGACCGGCCAGACCAGCCCGCGCTGATTTATGTCTCCAGCGAAACCGGTATTGAAAAAACCTATACCTTCGCCGAGCTGCACGCCGAGGTGCAGCGCATGGCCGCCAGCCTGCTGGCCATGGGCGTGGTCAAGGGCGACCGCGTGCTCATCTACATGCCCATGATTGCCGAGGCCGCCTTTGCCATGCTGGCCTGCGCGCGCATAGGCGCCATCCACTGCGTGGTGTTCGGCGGCTTTGCCAGCGGCTCACTGGCTTCGCGCATCGACGACGCCACGCCGCGCGTGATCATCAGCGCCGACGCCGGCTCGCGCGGCGGCAAGGTGGTGGCGTACAAGCCGCTGCTCGACGAAGCCATTCGCCTGTCAAAACACCAGCCTGAAGCCGTGCTGCTGGTTGACCGCGGCCTGGCGCCCATGTCCATCGTGGCCGGGCGCGATTTGCATTGGGAGACCTTGCGCGCCAAGTACATGCACGCGCTGGTGCACTGCGTGTGGCTGGACTCCGCCGCCATCAGCTACACCATCTACACCAGCGGAACCACCGGCAAGCCCAAGGGCGTGCAGCGCGACACCGGCGGTTATGCCGTGGCGCTGGCCGCCAGCATGAAGCACATCTTTGACGGCCGCGCGGGCGAAACCTACTTTTCGACCAGCGACATCGGCTGGGTCGTAGGCCACAGCTACATCATCTACGGCCCGCTGATTGCCGGCATGGCCACCATCATGTATGAAGGCCTGCCCACGCAAGGCATGGACAAGCAACCCAACGGCGCCATCTGGTGGAGCCTGGTGGAAAAGTACAAGGTCACCGGCATGTTCAGCGCGCCCACCGCGGTGCGCGTACTCAAAAAGCAGGACCCGGCCCTGCTCAAAAAACACGACCTCTCAAGCCTGCGTGCCTTCTTCCTGGCCGGCGAACCGCTCGATGAGCCGACAGCCCGCTGGATCAGCGAAGGCCTGAACGTGCCCATCATCGACAACTACTGGCAGACCGAATCCGGCTGGCCCATCATCACGATTGCCAACGGCGTTGAAAAGAAGGCCAGCAAGTTCGGCAGCCCCGGCGTGCCCATGTACGGCTACAAGGTCAAGATCCTGCACGAGTCCACCGGCGAAGAGCTGACGCAACCCCATGAAAAAGGCGTGGTCGTCATTGAAGGCCCGACGCCGCCCGGCTTCATGCAAACCATCTGGAAGGACGACGCGCGCTTCGTCAACACCTACTGGAAGAGCGTGCCCGGCAAGCAGGTCTACAGCACTTTCGACTGGGGCATACGCGACGAAGACGGTTACTACTTCATCCTGGGCCGCACCGACGACGTCATCAATGTCGCAGGCCACCGCCTGGGCACGCGCGAGATTGAAGAAAGCATTTCAGGCCATGCCGGCGTCGCCGAGGTGGCGGTGATCGGCGTGGCCGATCAGCTCAAGGGCCAGGTCGCCATGGCTTTTGCTGTGCCCAAGGATGCGAACGTGCTGGCCGACAAGGCGGCGGCCATGAAGCTCGAAGGCGAGATCATGAAGCGCGTGGATGGCGATTTGGGGGCTGTCGCCCGACCGTCACGCGTGCACTTCGTTTCAGCCTTGCCCAAGACCCGCAGCGGCAAGATGCTGCGCCGCGCGATCCAGGCSGTGTGCGAGGGCAGGGACCCGGGGGATTTAACGACGATGGATGACCCGGCGGCGTTGCAGCAGATTCGGGATCGGGTGGCAGGGTAAGGCCGCAGTGCGGGGGCGTTTGCGGGCGTTCTAGCCCGTATTCAAAGACCGTCAGGGCGATCTGACAACCAGGATTGAAACATCTGCCTGGTTCGGTGAGCATCTTCCTCAGATTTGAAGAATAGATCGGCGCCGCCATCGTAGGGCGCAAACGCTGTTTGGCGCTCCGGATTGAAAATTAGAACGGGGCCGGTTTTGTCATCAGCTACCGCGCTTAACAGCAGGTCGAAGTCTCCAGATCGCCAGGTAATGTTGGCCGCAACGAACTGCATTGCATCGTCTTCTTCGCTATCGGCCATCACGTGGGTGAGCGGAAGCTGGTCGAGCGGGCCTTGCTCATCCGGATCCCATGATCGCTTTTCACCGAACTGGGTTGCAAACAGCACGCAATTACTGTCTTGCCCCAGAAGTTCTTGCGCTGTTTCGTTGTAGCGGCGAAGTACTTCCATTCGCTCTTTGTCGGAGTCGGCATATCGCTTTGCCTCCGGTAGGCTGTGTATTCGGACCCACCGCAGTGGGATCGCCTGGCGGCAGAGGAAGCCCGCGGGGCTTGCGTGCGGAAATGCGGTCTTCCATGCGCGCAGAACGTGATCTGGATTCATGCTGGACTTAAGTTGGAC
>NZ_JBFUCA010000376.1:0-4203 GCF_056405475.1 Polaromonas sp. P1_G4 | reverse complement strand
CCACTTGCTCGCGCGCCACCTTGATGCCCTGGCGCTTTTCGATCAGTTTGAAGTGCGCTTCGGTGGCAGCACTCACAAAACTCACCGCCAAACCTGACTCACCCGCACGCCCAGTACGGCCTATGCGGTGGGTGTAGTCGGTGGCTGATCGGGGCAGGTCGTAGTTCACGACTACGGGCATTTGCGCGATGTCGATGCCGCGGGCGGCGACGTCGGTGGCCACGACCACTTGCACGGCCTTGATCTTGAAGTCTTGCAGCACTTGCGTGCGTTTGCCCTGGCTGAGCTCGCCGTGGAAAGGTTCGGCTTCTATGTCTACTTTGCGCAGTTTGTCGGCGACGATTTCGGCGGCGTGTTTGGTGGCGACGAAGACGAGGACGCGCTCCCATTTTTCGGTTTGCACCAGATGGCGCAGCAGTTGGGTGCGGCGGGGTGCGTCGACTTCGATGGCGCGTTGGGTGATGTCGGGTATGGCTTGCTCTACCGGTGCGACTTCTACGCGTAGCGGGTTGCGCAGCAGGCTGGACGCCAGCGCTTCGATGGCGGGCGGGAAGGTGGCTGAGAAGAACAGCGTCTGGCGTTTAGCGGGCAGCAGGGCCAGGATGCGATTCAGTTCTTCGCCAAAGCCGAGATCGAGCAGGCGGTCGGCTTCGTCGAGTACCAGCGTGCCGGTGTTGGTCAGCGTCAGGGCGTTATGGTCGATCAGGTCAAGCAGGCGGCCGGGCGTGGCGACGAAGATGTCGGCGCCGCCGCGAAGGTTCATCATCTGCGGGTTGATGGAGACGCCGCCGAACACGACCGCGACTTTCACGCGCTGCGGCAGATATTTGGCAAACCCGACGATGGCTTCACCGACTTGCGCGGCCAGCTCACGTGTGGGCACCAGGATGAGGGCGCGCACCGGCCGGTGCTGGCGTTCTGTAGGCACCGGTGCGTTGACCAGTTGCTGCAGCAGCGGCAGCGAAAACGCCGCCGTCTTGCCCGAACCCGTCTGTGCCGAGCCCAGTACGTCGCGCCCTTCCAGAATGGCGGGGATGGCGGCTGACTGGATGGCGGTCGGGGCGGTATAGCCCTGTTCCTCCATCGCGCGCAAGAGTGCGGGCAGCAGTGCGGGCGAAAAGCCCAGTGAGGAAAATGGCATGGGTGGGTGTGGAGGAGGGTGAGAGAGAGGGCGGAGAGCAAGCGCGTGGGGCGGTTTTGCGTTGCCACTTGAAGCCGCAAGTTTAAGCCTCGAGCCTTTGGCGAGGCCCAGGGCGGGTGGCACGAGGCTGCACACCGCTTTGCACCGATCAAGCCCGCAAGCTGCTTGCTATCAAAAGTAGAGCTAGAAGCCAATGACCTGCCTGGGCTGGAGGCCTTTTTYGCTTAATATTTTGGGCGAGAGCCGCCAAACCCCGAGAAACTCATGGTTGAGGCTGCCTGGCCGGCGCCAGAAACAGCAGCGCGCACGCCGACGCCCCCAGCGCACACAGCACACAGCCCAGCACCACCCAGCGAAACGCGTTGATCAGCACTTCGGGCGCCGCCGCCTGCACCGGCCCCTGCAGGCTGACGGCAAACACCACACCCAGCACCGCGACGGCCAGCAGGCCGGCGACGCGCGCCACGGCGTTGTTGATGCCTGAGGCAATACCGGCGTGGGCGGTTGGCACGGCGTTCATGACGGTGGTGGTCAGCGGCGCGACGGCAATCGTCATGCCAAGGCCCAGCACCACCATGGCCGGGAAGAAGCCCGCCCAGTAAGACCAGCCCACGCCGGGCAGCGCCAGCAGCGCAAAGCCGGCGGCCGCCACGGCCGGTCCGGCCATCAGCATGCGCCGCGCGCCAAATCGCTCCGTCAGCTTGGCGGTGCTGGACGATAAAAAGCCCAGCAGCAGCGACAGCGGCAGCAGCGTAGCGCCCGCGGCGGTGGCGGAGTATTTAAAGGCGCCTATCAATACAAAGGGCAGAAAAAACAACGCACCGCTGAGCGCAAAGTACAGCAGCAGCGTGAGCAAATTGGTGCCCACAAAGTCGCGCGACTTGAAGAGGCCCAGCGGCATCATGGGGGCGTGCGTGCGGGCTTGCACAACGACGAACGCCACCAGCAGCGCTGCGCCCAGCGCGATACAGCCCAGCACAGCGGCCGCGTTCCAGCCGCGCTCGGGCGCCAGCGTGAGTCCGTAGGTGAGTGCGCCCAGCCCGCCGGCCACCAGCAGCACGCCCGGCCAGTCCAACTGCTGCGGCGCGTCCGGGTCGCAGCTGTCGGGCACGGCATAGAGAGCCAGCCACACGGTGGCCACCGCCATGGGCACATTCAAAAAGAAGATGGCCCGCCACGACACCGCATCGACCAGCCAGCCGCCCAGCACCGGCCCGGCCGCCCCGGTGATGGCGGCCCATGCCGCCCAGGTGCCAATGGCCTTGCCGCGCGCCTCGCCCTCAAACACATTGCCGATGATGGCCAGGCTGGCCGGCACCAGCAGCGCCGCGCCCACGCCTTGCACGGCGCGCGCAGCAATCAGTGCCAGCGGGCCGGGTGCAAAACCGCAGGCCACCGAGGCCGCCGTGAAGATCGCGATGCCCAGGATAAAAATCGTGCGGCGGCCAAAGCGGTCGCCCAGCGAGCCGCCCACTAGCACCAGCGAGCCCAGCGCCAGCAGGTAGGCGTTGATGACCCACTGCATGGCCGCCAGCCCGTCGGCCGAGCCGCCCGTCAGGTCGCGCTGGATGGCGGGCAGGGCGATGTTGACCACCGAGCCGTCGATAAAGGCCATGGACGAGCCCAGCACCGTGGCGGCCAGCGCGAAGCCGGGGTGCGGGGCGCTGTCGGCCTTCTGATGTTGGGCGCGGATGATGCCTTCGTCGCAGGGGGCGTGCGGGTTGCCGGGCATGAGGGCTCCTGGTGTTGGGTAGGTGGCGGATAGATGGCGGTGGATGGTTGTCCGGTATTTGACAATTAGTCTAATTATGGATAATATTTCCAGATGACGACACATACCGTGACCGCGCAGCCACCCATGCCCCATCCTGCCAGTTCCCCGCCATCCAAGGCAAGCATGCCGGCTGATGCCCAACTCCTGCTGCTGGACAAACACGCGGTCGAGTCCCTGCTGCTGCCCGCCGATGTCCTTGCGGCCACGCGCGAGGCCTTTGTGCTCCACAGCCAGGGGGAGGGCCGCGTGTTCTCCCTGGTGCGTGAAAGGCTGGCAACCGGCGGTGTGTTCGGCATCAAGTCGGGCGACGTGGGTGCGCAGTCGCTGCTGGGCTTCAAGGCGGCCGGTTTCTGGCCTGGCAACCTCGCGCGGGGCGCTGATGCCCACCAGGCCACCATCATGCTGCTAGACCCCGCCACAGGTCGGCCGACCTGCCTGATTGACGGCAACGCCGTCACCACCGAGCGCACCGGCGCCGCCGGCGGCCTGGGCCTGGAGCTGGCGCGGCAGGACAGCCGCACGATGTGCGTCTTCGGCACCGGCGTGCAGGCGCAGGCGCAACTGCGCTTTGCCCTTCGCCAGCTGCCCGGGCTGCGCCAGGTGTTTTACGCCACGGCCAATGGCGGGCCAAAGGCCGCGTTTGAAGCGATGTTTGCCGGCCAGTGCGCCATCTCGCATGCGGCAGACGTGAATGCCGCCGTGGCCCAAAGCGATGTGGTGATCACGGCCACGACCGGCAAGGGCCCGTTGTTCGAGCTGGCTGCTCTCCGGCCCGGCACCCACATCAATGCCGTGGGCAGCGACACCAAAGGCAAACGCGAGCTGCCCGAAGGCCTGCTTGCCAAAGCGCGCGTGTTTGTGGACGATGCAGCCCAGTCGCGCAGCATCGGCGAGCTGCAATGGGCGCCCGAAACCGCGTGCACTGAAATCGGCGATGTGCTGTCGGGCAAGGCCACCTTTTCGCGCGGCGCCGGCGATATCACCTTGTTCGACATGACAGGTATCGCCTTGCAGGACCTCACGGTCGCCCGTCTGCTGGAGCAGCGCGCGCGCCTTGCCGGCAAGGGCCAAAGCATTGCCTGGCCCTGGTGAGTTTGACGCCCATATCGTTCTGGAGACTCCCTTGACCACCAACCAGCCCAACCCCCTGGCCACACTCGRCACGCCCGCCGCGTTGATTGACCTGCCGCGCATGCAGCGCAACATCGCGCGCATGCAGCAGCGCATGAATGCGCTCGGCGTGCGCTTCCGGCCGCACGTCAAAACCAGCAAATGCACACCCGTCGCG